>NZ_CP076543.1:6532500-6730000 GCF_030440515.1 Streptomyces xanthophaeus | reverse complement strand
ATCGGCGAGGTGCGGCACATGGGCACGGCGGTTCTGGAGCCGCCGGCCAGGCAGATCACCGCGGATGAGGCGGCGCGCGAACAGGGGCGCGCCCGTCAGGCCGTGAGTGCCGTGGCGGCCGATCTGATCGCGCGTGGCCAGCTGGCCGGTGGCGAGGCCCAGCACGTGCTCGAGGCCCAGGCGATGATCGCCGAGGACCCCGAGCTCATGGCGGACGTCGACCGGCGGATCGCCGTCGGCAGCACCGCCGAGCGCGGTGTGTACGACGCGTTCGCCGCGTACCGCGACCTGCTCGCCGGGGCCGGCGAGTACATGGCCGGCCGGGTGGCCGACCTGGACGACGTACGCAACCGGATCGTGGCGCGGCTGCTGGGTGTGCCGATGCCGGGCGTGCCCGACAGCGACGAGCCGTACGTGCTGATCGCGCGGGACCTGGCTCCCGCCGACACGGCACTGCTCGACCCGGCGCTCGTCCTCGGTTTCGTGACCGAGGAGGGCGGGCCGACCAGCCACAGCGCGATCCTCGCGCGGGCGCTGGGCGTGCCGGCGATCGTGGCGCTGCCGGGTGCCGGTGAGATCGCCGAGGGCACCATGATCGCGGTGGACGGCAGCACGGGTGACCTGTTCGTGGACCCGTCGCCGCAGAAGCGGGCCGAGCTGGAGGCTGCGGCCGCCGAGCGGAGGGCGGCTCTGGCCGCGTCGTCCGGTCCGGGTGCGACCTCCGACGGTCACAAGGTGCCGCTGCTGGCGAACGTGGGCGGTCCCGCGGACGTGCCGGCCGCCGTCGAGGCGGGGGCGGAGGGTGTGGGTCTGTTCCGCACCGAGTTCCTGTTCCTCGACGACAGCAAGAAGGCGCCGTCCGAGGAGAAGCAGGTCGAGTCCTACCGCAAGGTGCTCGAAGCCTTCCCCGAGGGCCGTGTCGTCGTGCGGGTGCTCGATGCCGGCGCCGACAAGCCGCTGGACTTCCTGACGCCGGGCGACGAGCCCAACCCGGCGCTGGGTGTGCGCGGGCTGCGCTCGCTGCTGGACCACCCGGACGTGCTGCGTACGCAGCTCACCGCGCTGGCCAAGGCGGCCGAGGGGCTGCCGGTCTACCTCGAGGTCATGGCCCCGATGGTGGCCGACCGGATCGACGCCAAGGCCTTCGCGGACGCCTGCCGGGAGGCCGGTCTGAAGGCGAAGTTCGGCGCGATGGTGGAGATCCCTTCCGCCGCGCTGCGGGCACGCTCCATCCTCCAGGAAGTCGAGTTCCTGTCGCTGGGCACGAACGACCTGGCCCAGTACGCCTTCGCCGCCGACCGGCAGGTCGGCGCCGTCTCGCGGCTCCAGGACCCGTGGCAGCCGGCGCTGCTCGACCTGATCGCCATGTCGGCGGATGCCGCCAGGGCGGAGGGCAAGAGCTGCGGCGTCTGTGGCGAGGCCGCTTCCGATCCGCTGCTGGCCTGTGTGCTGACCGGTCTGGGTGTCACCTCCCTCTCGATGGGTGCCGCTTCGATTCCTTATGTGCGGGCGACGCTCGCCAAGTACACGCTGGCCCAGTGCGAGCGTGCCGCGGCGGCGGCTCGTGCGGCGGACAGCGCCGAGGAGGCCCGGGTGGCTGCGCAGGCGGTGCTGTCCGGCGAGTAGCCGGAGGGTGTGGTGCGGTTTCGAGGGGCCTTCGCCGGTGGCGGGGGCCCCTCGGTCCGTCCCGCACCGGTCAGTGGTGCGGCCCGGGTGCGTCGACCTCGTAGCCCGGGCAGTATTCGACGCCCGATTCGGGGGCGACGGGTTCTCCGGTGTCGGCGTCGGTGCAGTAGGCGTTGAAGACGGCCGCGGCCGACAGGGCGGTGAGCCGGCCGCGGTCCAGGCGCCAGCCGTGGACCCGGTCCCGGCGGCCCTCACCGGTGGTGCGGACCACCAGTCCCCCGGTGCCGCCGAGGGCGAGTCCCGCGGCGAGGACCGTCACGAAGTCGAGGCCTTCCCGGCCTTCGACTCGGGGCGGGGTGTCCGGGTCGCCGGTGGTGTCGGCGTGCAGGACGGCGACGAGTTGTCGTGCCTCGGTCGGGATGCTGCAGACGAAGTGGTGGTGGCCTGGTCCGGCGCCGGCCACGAGGCGTTCGAGTGCGTCGGAGGCGCGGTCGAAGGAGGCGTGGCCGATGTCCTCGCCGCAGTCCGCGCAACGGCCGACCTCGGCGAGGAGGCCGGTGGCGTACTCCCAGGTGGCCTGGCGGACGGCTTCGTCGACGAGGAGCGGGACGAGCTCGTCGATGGGCTGGCCGCTGTAGGGCAGGAGGGCGCCGCTGCCGGCCAGCTCGGCGGTGAAGCGGGCGCGGGTTTCGACGGTGTCCGGGTCGAGGCCGCTCTCCGCGCAGAACTCGGCGTACTCCTCGGGGTCGAAGAGGGCGACGGTGGTGTGGATGCCCTGGGCCGCGCGGGACCTGAGCAGGCTGTCCACGTGGTGGAGGTAGTCCTGGTGGTCGTCGAAGGTGAAGGTGCGGTAGCCGCGCATGGCCGCGAAGTCCCCGGCGTCGGCCAGCAGGCCGATGGTGCCGGGGACCTCGCGGCGCAGCAGGCGGCGCCGGTCGGTGGTGCGGGTGCGGCCCCGGTGCGTGCCCGTGGGCGCACCGGTGTCGTTCTTGCGTGGCATGGCTCCCCCTGAGTGTCGCAATCACTTGCTCACTCAGAGTAATCATCGCCACTGACAGTGGCCTCAGCCGCGGGTGCGGGCCAGCTCCTCGTAGAAGTGGAGGAGGTCGAGGTTGTCGACGGAGCCCGGGTTGACCGCCTTGGCCAGGGGGGCGCCCTGCAGGAGGCGCTTGACCGGGACCTCGATGCGCTTGCCGGTGAGGGTGTGCGGGATGCCCGGGACCTCGATGATCTCGTCGGGGACGTGGCGCGGGGAGAGTTCCTCGCGGATCGTCGCCTTGATCCGGGCACGCAGGTCGTCGTCGAGGGTCGCGCCGGGGACGAGGTGGACGAAGAGCGGCATCCAGTAGCCGCCGTTCGGCTCCTCCAGGCCGATGACCAGGGATTCCTTGATCTCGGGGAGGCGTTCGACGGCCTCGTAGATGTCGGCGGAGCCCATGCGGACGCCCTGTCGGTTGAGCGTGGAGTCGGAGCGGCCGTGGATGATCACCGACCCGTGGTCGGTGATGGTGATCCAGTCACCGTGGCGCCAGACGCCCGGGAACATCTCGAAGTAGCTGTCGCGGTAGCGGCTGCCGTCGGGGTCGTTCCAGAAGTGGATCGGCATGGACGGCATGGGGTTGGTGACGACGAGCTCGCCGACCTCGCCGGTGACCGGCTTGCCGGAGGGGTCCCAGGCCTGGAGGTCCGTGCCGAGGCAGGCGGCCTGGAGTTCGCCGATGTGCACCGGGAGGGTGGGAACGGCGCCCGCGAAGCAGCTGCACACGTCGGTGCCGCCGCTGACGGAGGCGATCCAGAGGTCTTCGGCGACCTCGTCGTGGAGCCAGCGGAAGCCGTCGGGCGGGAGCGGGGAGCCGGTGGTGGCCACGCACTTCACGGCGGAGAGGTCGAAGTCGCGGGCCGGGTGGACCTCGGCCTTGCGACAGGCCATGACGTAGGCGGCGGAGGTGCCGTACAGGGTGGCGCCGGTGCGCTCGGCGATGCGCCACTGGGCGCCCGTGTCGGGGTAGCCGGGGCTGCCGTCATAGAGGACGACGGTCGTTCCGGTGAGCAGGCCGGAGATGAGGAAGTTCCACATCATCCAGCCGGTGGAGGTGTACCAGAAGAACCGGTCCTCGGGACCGAGGTCGCAGTGCAGGCCGAGCTGCTTCAGGTGCTCCAGGAGGATGCCGCCCTGGGACTGGACGATGGCCTTGGGGAGGCCGGTGGTGCCGGAGGAGTACAGCACCCAGAGGGGGTGGTCGAAGGGGACCGGCTCGAAGACGGGCTCGGTGTCGCCCGAGGTCAGGGCGGACCAGTCGAGGGCGCCGGCGGGGGCGGGCGTGCCGAGGAGCGGGATGTGGACGACGGCGCGCAGGGAGGGGAGGTCGGCGCGGAGCTCGGCGACGGTGTCGCGGCGGTCGTGCTCCTTGCCGCCGTAGCGGTAGCCGTCCACGGTGAACAGGACGACGGGCTCGACCTGCTGGAAGCGGTCGAGGACGCTGCGGGCTCCGAAGTCGGGGGCGCAGGAGGTCCAGACCCCGCCGACGGCGGCGGTGGCGAGGAGGGCGACGGCGGCCTCGGGGATGTTGGGGAGGTATCCGCTGATCCGGTCGCCGGGGCGGACGCCGAGGGCGCGCAGTTCGGCCGCGAGCGAGCCGACCTGGCGGCGGAGCTCGGCCCAGGTGACGGGGACGGGCTCGTGGGTCTCGTCCACGTACAGCAGGGCGGCGTCACCGGCGCGGGCCGGGTCCTCGGCGGCGCGCAGGGCGTGCTCCGCGTAGTTGAGGGTGGCTCCGGTGAACCACTGTGCGCCGGGCATGGAGCGGTCCGCGAGGACGGATGCGTACGGGGTGGTGAAGCGGACGTCGAACCACTCGGCGACGGCCTGCCAGAAGGTGTCGAGCTCGTCGACGGACCAGCGGTGCAGGGCGGGGTAGCCGCCGTCGGCGGGGGCTCCGTGGCGCTCGGCGGCCCAGGCCTGGAAGGCGGTGATCCGGGCCGCGGCGATCCGGTCGGGGCCCGGCGCCCAGAGGGGTTCCGGCTGCGTGGCTGAGGTCATGGGTCGGCTCCCGGTCAAGTCTGCGGCTCGCGCTTCGTGTGCGTACGGTGCCGTCGCGCGTGGGTGTGGGCGCGGCGGCTCACAGGGACCATGCCATGTGATCGTCCCCTGCACCAGGGCTGTCCTGGCGGGTCGGGCGATCGGCACGGGGGTGCCGCTGCCGGGTGAACGGCAGTTGAACGCCGTCCCCTCGGCCGGAGGCCGGTGGCAGGGTGAGCGGCATGAACGGTCGTGATCTGGTACGTGCGGTGAAAGACATCGGTACGGAGCGCGGTCGGCGCGCCTGGCGCTCGGCCTGGCGCCACCGGCGCTCGGACGCGGTGGGGCTTCCGCGCCGGGGCGCGGAGCGGGCGCGGGTGCCGGGGCTGCTGACCGGTACGGAGGCCCGGCCGGGCGGGGGCGTGCTGCGGTTCGCACGCTCCGAGCTGCTGGTGCGGGTGACGGTGGGCGGCGCGGTGTTCTGGAGCTGGGACGGGGCCGGGCCGACGCCGTCGTACGCGGTGGTGGGCGACGGCCCCGAGCCGGATCCGCGGGCCGTGCTGGAGCCGGACACCGGGGGCGGCTGGCGGGTGGTGTCGGAGCGGGTGACGGTGGCGGTGTCGCGGCACGGTGCGCTGGAGGTGCGTACGCCGGGCGGGACGGTGCTGCGGCGGGAGGCGCCGCCGCGATGGTGGGAGCCGGTGGATCCGCGGATGGGCGCGGCGCGGTGGCTGCAGCGGAGCGAGGTGCCGGCGGACGCGCGGTTCTTCGGGCTGGGCGGGCGGGCCGCGGGGCCGCGGCTGCGGGACGGGGCGTACCGGCTGTGGAACACGGATCCGAAGGGGGGCTTCGGGCCGGGGGTCGATCCGCTGTACCTGACGATGCCGGTGCAGCTGGTGGTGGCGGACGCGGGGACGCACCTGGTGTTCCACGACAACTCGTGGGACGGGCGGGTGGTGCTGCGCGAGGGCGAGGAGGGTGCCGGTTCGGGGGCGGACCGGCCGGGGGCGAGCGAGCTGCGGATGGAGGGCGGGCCGCTGCGGTGCTGGGTGCTGGTGGGGACGCCGGCGCGGGTGCTGCAGGGGTGGTCGGGGCTGACGGGCGCGGCCGCGGTGCCGCCGGAGTGGGCGCTGGGGTACCAGCACGCGCGGTGGGGCTTCGGGAGCGCGGACGAGGTGCGGCGGGTGGTGGCGGGGTACGCGGCGCGCGGGCTCGCGCTGTCGGCCGTGCACCTGGACATCGATCACTACGACGGGCACCGGGTGTTCACGGTGGACGAGGGGCGGTTCCCCGATCTGCCGGAGCTGGCGCGGGAGTTGCGGGAGCTGGGGGTGCGGCTCGTGTCGATCGTGGACCCGGCGGTGAAGGCGGGTGACGGGGTGCACGCGTCGGGGCTGACGGTCGGGCCGGGCGGGGCCTTCGTGCGGGACGCGCGGGGCGGGGAGGTGCGCGGTGAGGTGTGGCCGGGCGAGTGCGCGTACCCGGATTTCACGGATCCGGCGGTGCGCGAGTGGTGGGGCGGGCTGTACGAGGAGCGGCTCGCGCAGGGCTTCGCCGGTTTCTGGCACGACATGAACGAGCCGGTGTCCTTCGCTCCGTTCGGGGACACGACGCTGCCGAGGTCGGCGCGGCACGCGCTGGAGGGGGCGGGCGGTGACCACCGGGAGGGGCACAACGTGTACGCGCTGGCGATGGCGCGCGCGGGGTGGGAGGGGCTGGTGCGGCTGCGGCCCGCCGAGCGGCCGTTCCTGTTCTCGCGGTCGGGGTGGGCGGGGATGCAGCGGTACGGGGGCACGTGGTCGGGAGACGTGGAGTCCAGCTGGGAGGGGCTGCGGGCCTCGCTGGCGCTGGTGCTGGGGCTCGGGCTGTGCGGGGTGCCGTACTCGGGCCCGGACGTCGGCGGGTTCGGGGGGTCCCCGTCGCCGGAGTTGTACGTGCGGTGGCTGCAACTGGGGGCCTACCTGCCGCTGTTCCGGACCCATTCGGCGATCTGGGCGGGGCGGCGGGAGCCGTGGGAGTTCGGGCCGGAGGTGGCGGAGCAGGCCGGGGCGGTGATGGCGGAGCGGGAGCGGCTGCGGCCGTACTTCGTGACGCTGGCCCATCTGGCGCGGCGGACGGGTGCCCCGTACGTGCGGCCGGTGTGGTGGGGGACGCCGGAGGAGCGGCGGTTGCGGGACTGCGAGGACGCGTTCCTGCTGGGGGATGCGCTGCTGGTGGCGCCGGTACTGGAGTGCGGGGCGGACCGGCGGGCGGTACGGCTGCCGCGGGGGCGCTGGTACGACACGGCGACGGGGGCGGCGTACGAGGGCCCGGGCCAGATCCTGCTGGACGCGCCGCAGGGCCGGATCCCGGTGCTGGCGCGGGCGGGGGCCGTGCTGCCGGTGCGGGCCGCCTCCGGGGACGGGGTGGAGCTGGAGGTCTGGGCTCCGGCGCGGGGGCGCACGGGGGGCGGGGTGGTGATCCGGGACCCGGGGCCGGGCTTCGTGGCGGGCGCGGTGGAGCGGTACACGGTGCGGTGGCTGGGGGACGCGGTGGTCGTGGAGGACGAGGCGGGGAACCCGGTGGAGGGGGTCACAGTACGGGGGCTGTAGGCGCACGGGCCGGTCGCGGCAGGGGCCGGTGTCAGTAGTGGCCGGTGTCCGTAGGGGCCCGTGGTGCCACTGCCGCCTCTTCCCTCCCCCGGCGGATACGCAACCATTTGTTGCGCGTCGGCCGGAAGAGGGTTAGCTTTATATGCAACCGAAGGTTGCGAAAGATGGAGACGGCCATGGAGTACGGGAGTATCGAACGCGAGCTGCACGTCGACGCCTCGCCCGAGGTGGTGTTCGAGGTGCTCAGCAGCCCCGAGCACATCCGGGAGTGGTGGAGCGCCGAGACCACCGCGTTCGAGGCGGCCGCGGGCGCGACGGGCCGTCTCACGTGGACGGATCAGGAAACCGGCGGGCACCAGTCCGCGCCGTTCACGGTCGTCGAGGCCGACCCGCCGCGGATGTTCTCGTTCCGGTGGACCTACGACGAGACGGAGACAGAGCCGGCGGGTCCGGGCAACTCGCTGCTGGTGACCTTCGAGCTCGTCCCCACGGGGACGGGGACCACGGTCCGTTTCCGCGAGAGCGGCTACCGCGAGCGGGGCTGGGAGGCCGCCGTGCTCGAAGCCCACTACAACGACCACCGGCAGGGCTGGGACTTCTACCTGCCGCGCCTGGCCGCGACCGCCGACCGGCTGGCGGCCGCGCGATGAGCACCGCCGTCGACGACGACCTGTGGTCCGCGATAGGCGACCCGACCCGGCGTCGGATGATCGATCTCCTGCTGGCCGACGGCCAGGGGACCGCGACGACCCTCAGCGCGCACCTGCCGGTGACCCGGCAGGCCGTGACCAAACACCTGGCCGTGCTCGACCGGGTCGGGCTGGTCCGGTCGGCGCCGGCGGGACGGGAGAAGCGCTATCGGGTGGACGAGGCCCAGCTGGCCCGGGCGGTGGCGCAGCTGAACTCGGTCGGCGAGATGTGGGACGCCCGCCTGCGGCGCGTCAAGAGCCTCGCCGAAGCGATCCAGCGGGCCAAGGACGCGGAGAAGTGACATGGAGAAGGAGGAGAACGAGATGGTGGACATCCTGCACCGGGTAGGCATCACCGCGACCCCGGAAAAGGTGTACGAAGCGCTCACGACGGTCGAGGGCCTGGCCGCGTGGTGGACGACCGACACGAGCGGGAACGGCGACGGCGTCCTGGAGTTCCGGTTCGGCGACGTCGGCGGCTTCGACATGAAGGTGCTCGACCTGCGACCGAACGAACGGGTGCTGTGGGAGGTCGTCGACGGCCCGGCCGAGTGGATCGGGACCACGGTGAGCTTCGAGCTGACCCAGGACGGCGAGTGGACGATCCTGATGTTCGCGCACGCGGGCTGGCGCGAACCGGTCGAGTTCATGAACCACTGCAGCACCAAGTGGGCGATCTTCCTGATGAGCCTGAAGTCCCTGGTGGAGACGGGCTCCGGCGCACCGCATCCGCGCGACGTACAGATCAGCAACTGGCACTGACACCGCCGCCGCAGGGCCCGAGGCTGCTCGCAGCCTCGGGCTCGGGGCGTCGGGCCCAGGGCGTCGGGCGCAGGGCGCAGGGGGTCGGACTCAGGCGTACTTGCCCGCGAACCAGGACGCCGCCGCCTGGGTGTGCAGGGGGAAGGCCAGCTCCGACGGGGTGCGCAGGACGTGCCAGCCGGTGGTCTCGTCCGTCGGCTTCGAGGCGGGGAGGTCCGCGGCCGGGCGGACCGGGAGGAGGCCGAAGAGGAGGAGGTGGCCCGCCGGGGAGCTCAGGGCGTCGGCCAGGACGACCTCCGAGGCCGGGGCCGTGATGCCGGTCTCCTCGTAGAGTTCGCGGACGACCGCGTCGCGCCAGTCCTCGCCGAAGTCGATGAAGCCGCCGGGGAGGGCGACGCCGCCGAGGGCCGGTTCGATGGTGCGGGTGATGACCACGAGGCCGGTGCCGTCCGCGTCCTCGACGGGGAGGAGGGTGACGGCCACCGGGAGCGGATTGCGGTAGGCGGTCGTCCCGCAGGCCGCGCAGACGCGGGGCCAGGCAGGGGTGGAGTACGGGGCTCCGCAGGTGGAGCAGTGCGAGTCCTTCAGCTGTGCCGGCATCCGGCGATCGTATGCCAAGGGGCATGGGGACGAGGGCCGTTGCGGCGCCGCCCAGGGCCTGCCGGAGACTGTCGCCCGTGTGCGGCCGTGAGTACCGTGCCCGCATGACTTTCACCTCGTACGAGGAATTCTGGCCGTACTACGTCGCGATGCACTCCCGCGCCGCCACCCGCTGGATCCATCTCACCGGCACCCTCACCGGCCTGGCGGTGGCCGCCTACGGACTGGCGCGCGGCCGCAGGCGATACCTCGCCGCCCTCCCCCTGATCGGGTACGGGACCGCCTGGCCCGCGCACTTCCTGATCGAGGGGAACAATCCGGCCACCTTCGGCCATCCCGGATGGTCGCTGCGCGGGGACGCGCAGATGATCCGGATGATGCTGGCCGGGCGTGATGCGGAGCTGGCCGGGATCGCGCAGAAGTGGCTTGCCGAGAACCCGTGTCAGGGCCGTTCACCCGTGGCAGACTTCTGACGATCCGTCAGATTCCTGACCAGGGAGGGGCATCGTGGCACGCACACGCACACCCGTCGTGAACGGGTGGTTCACCGAGGACGCACCGGACGGCGGCGGCTTCCGGCTGCTCGGCACCCGCTGCTCGTCCTGTACCGCGGTGTTCTTCCCCCGCGAGGACGCCTACTGCCGCAATCCGCGGTGCCCCGGCGGCGGCGAACTCGCCGAGGTCCCCCTCTCCCCCCGCGGCCGGGTCTGGTCCTACACCGACGGGCGCTACCGGCCGCCCGCGCCGTACGTCTCCGACCCGGCCGCGCCCTGGGAGCCGTACACCCTGGTCGCGGTGGAACTGGAGGCCGAGGGGATGGTGGTGCTGGGTCAGGCCGCGCCGGGGGTGGGGGTCGCCGATCTGGCCGTCGGCATGGAGGTCGAGGTGGTCGGGGGCGTGCTGAACGAGGACGCCGGGACGCCCGGGACCGACGGAACCGACGGAACCGACGGAACCGACGGGATCGTCTGGACCACCTGGCAGTTCCGGCCGGTGGGGGGCGCCGAGTGAGCGCCGACATCGCCGTCCTCGGGGCCGGCATGCACCCCTGGGGCAAATGGGGCCGCAGTTTCGTCGAATACGGGCGCTCCGCCGCGCGGGCGGCGCTGGCCGACGCCGGACTGGACTGGACGCAGGTGCAGTCGATCGTCGGCGCCGACACCGTGCGTTCCGGCTACCCGGGCTACGTGGCGGGCGCCACCTTCGCCCGGGCGCTCGGCTGGCAGGGCGCGCGGGTCACCAGCGTGTACGCCGCCTGCGCGTCCGGCGCCCAGGCCATCGGAGCCGCCCGCGCGCAGATCCTGGCCGGCCTGGCCGACGTGGTGCTCGTGGTCGGCGCGGACGCCGCGCCCAAGGGGTTCTTCGCCCCGGCGGGCGGCGACCGGCCCGACGATCCGGACTGGCTGCGGTTCCGCGTGCTCGGCGCCACCAACCCGGCCTATTTCGCGCTCTACGCCCGGCGCCGGATGGCCCTCCACGGGGACACCCCGGAGGACTTCGCCCAGGTCAAGGTGAAGAACGCGGCGGCCGGTCTGCTCAATCCGTACGCCCGCTACCGCAAGCGGGTCACCGCGGAGGAGGTCGCCGCCTCGGCGGTGGTCGCCGATCCGCTCCGGCTGCTCGACATCTGCGCCACCTCCGACGGGGGCGCGGCCCTGGTGCTCACCAGCATGGACTTCGCCCGGTCGCACGGGGTGGCCGATCCGGTGCGGATCCGGGCCGTCTCGACGGTGACGCCCACCTATCCGCGGACGGTGCTGGACCTGCCGGACATCGCCACCGACTCGGCGCCGGCGTCGGCCCCGTCCCCGTCCCCGGCGGTGGCCGGGTCCTTCAGGTCGTCGATCGCGCGCGCCGCCTACGAGGAGGCGGGGCTCGGTCCGGACGACCTCTCGCTCGCCGAGGTGTACGACCTGTCCACCGCCCTGGAGCTGGAGTGGTACGAGGACATCGGGCTGTGCGGGGAGGGTGAGGGGGCGAAGCTCGTACGGGAGGGGGCGACGGCGCTGGGTGGCCGGATCCCGGTCAACACCAGTGGCGGGCTGGCCTCCTTCGGGGAGGCGGTGCCGGCGCAGGCGATCGCGCAGGTGTGTGAACTGACCTGGCAGTTGCGCGGTACGGCCGGGGAGCGGCAGGTGCCCGGCGCGCGGGCCGGGATCACCGCGAACCAGGGGCTGTTCGGGCACGGGTCGGCCGTCGTTGCGGTGCGCTGAACCGCCGGTGTTGTCCGAACGCTTGACGGCCCCCGGCGGCAGGTTCACACTCGCTCCACAGTCCCGCGCCGCGACCGGGGCCCCGGTCCCCCCGTGAGAGCTGCGGCCCGTACCCCAGTCGGCGGGGGTACGGGCCGCCTCCGGGTCAGGCTCCTGCCGAGAGGCTCCGGCGCCGCTCACGGGCCAGGGACATCGCGTGTTCCACGACCCCCACCAGCACGTCCTTCACGGATTCCCGGTCCCGTGCGTCGCACAGCAGCACCGGCACCCCGGGGTCGAGGTCCAGTGCCGTCCGTACGGTCACCACGGGGTGCCGGTCGGCTCCGTCGAAGCAGTTGACCGCGACGACGAACGGGATCGCGCGCCGCTCGAAGTAGTCGATGGCGGCGAAGCAGTCGGCGAGGCGGCGGGTGTCCGCGAGGACGACGGCGCCGAGCGAACCCTGTGCGAGCTCGTCCCACAGGAACCAGAAGCGGTCCTGCCCGGGCGTGCCGAACAGGTACAGCACCAGGTCCTCGCGGAGCGTGATGCGCCCGAAGTCCATGGCCACGGTGGTGGTGCTCTTGCCCTCCACTCCCCCGGTGTCGTCGACACCGACGCCCGGCTCGGAGAGCCGTTCCTCGGTGCGCAGCGGTCTGATTTCGCTCACCGCGCTGACCAGGGTGGTCTTGCCCACCCCGAAGCCGCCCGCGACCAGGATCTTCAAGGTCAGCGGCTCGACCGGCGACACCGCGTGCATGGCACCGGTGCGGCTAAAGCGCCCGAAGGCCATCGATCACCTCACGCAGAATGGATTCATCGGGCAGTTCTGCCGGTGGTACCGGCCTGGTCACGTGGACCAGTTCCTCGTCGACCAGGTCCCCGATCAGGACGCGGACGACCCCGACGGCGAGGTCGAGATCGGCCGCGAGTTCGGCGACCGACTGCGGTCGGCCCCGGCACAGCCCGAGGATGTGGGCGTGTTCCGGAGAGAGGGTCATGTCCCAGACCGGATCGTCGGCCGCCGGTTCGGCGACGACGAGTGCGATCAGGTCGAGTCGGTGCTGGCCCGCGTGGCTGGTCCGGCCGCGGGTCATGGCGTACGGGCGGACGACGGGCCCCGCGTCGGCGTCGAACCAGTGCGCGTGGTCGGGGTCCAGGTGGTCGGGGTCGGAGTAGGACGGGTCGACGGTGAAGCCGGCCGGAATTCCGGTGGGGTGGTCCTGGCCTGAATCGCTCATGCCTTACGACTCACCCTCCGGCTGGCAGCCCGGTGCGCGGGGCGGTCGCCAGGTGGTCGCCGACGCGCTTGACCATGAGCGTCATCTCGTACGCCACCTGGCCGACGTCGGAGTCGGCGTCGGCCAGGACGGCCAGGCAGCTGCCGTCGCCCGCGGCCATGACGAAGAGGAAGGCCTCGTCCAGCTCGACCACGGTCTGGCGGACCCGGCCGGAGTCGAAGTGGCGGCCGACGCCCTTGGCCAGGCTGTGGAAACCGGAGGCGACCGCCGCCAGGTGCTCGCTGTCCTCGCGGGTCAGGTCCTTGGAGCTGCCGGTGGGCAGGCCGTCGCCGGAGAGGACCACCGCCTTGCGGATGGAGCCGACCCGGTCGACGAGCTCGTCGAGGAGCCAGTTGAGCGGGCCGGAGCCGCGGCCCCTGGTGTCGTTGCCGGTCTGCGGTGCGGTCATCGACCGTCCCCTTCGTTCTCGTTCGCGGGACCGTCGGCGGCGGATGTGCCTGCCCCGGTCTCGGACTTCTGCTGTGCGTGCTGGTTGCGGCCCGCAGTCCAGCCACGCTGGAGTGCGGACATGCGCGTACGTACGTCATCCGCGTCGCGGTCGGCCGCCTGGTCGGGGGCGGCTTCGGCGAGGGCGGCGGACGGGGACTTCTTGAGCTGGGGCGCCAGGCTGGCCTGGCGGACCCGGCGGGGCAGCCCGCCGATGCCGGGGCCGGGTGCGGCGGCCCCCGCATCGGATCCGGGATCGGATCCGGCCGTGGAGGCCGGGGAGGGCTGCGGGACCACGGACACCGGGCGGGGCTCCACCCGGCGGCCGTGCTCGGCGACCAGAGTCGGGGTCGGGCGGCGCCGCGGCAGCGGTACGGCGCCCTGGGAGCGGGAGCCGTCCGGATGCGGGGTCTCCACGCGCTGGGTGTCCAGCCGGACCGGGCCGGTGGGCGCGAGCGCCTCGCGGTCGCGGTCGCCCTTGCGGGAGCCTCCGCGGTCCGCGTGCCGGTCGGTGTGCGGCCGGTCCGCCGGGCGCAGGCCCAGGAGGGCGCTGCGCGGGATGCCGTTCGGCGGGGTCTCGTCGTCGAGCGTCGCCATGACCGGGCGGCCGTGGGCGCCGATGCGGCTCGTGATCGCCGTGGGGGCGTCGTCGAGCGCGGCGGGGTCGTCGAGGCCGTCCAGCCGGTCCAGGCCGCCGGCCGGGAGCGGGGCCTCCAGCTCGACCGGTCCGCGCAGTTCGGCGGCGGGCAGCTGGCGGCCGGCGGACGCGCGCTCCATGGCGGCGGGTGTGGGCCGCTCGGACCCTGCGCGGCCGAGGTGGCCGGCCTTGTCGGACCGGAGGGGCTTGGCGGCGGCGCGGGCGCCGTCGAACCGTGCGCCCGCGCCGTTGGTCTCGGGAGCCTCGGTCAGCAGGGCCGCGGGCAGGAAGAGCACCGCGGTGGTGCCTCCGTACGGGCTGGGCTGGAGGACGACCTTGACGCTGTGGCGCTGTGCGAGGCGGCTGACGACGAACAGGCCGAGGCGGTCGGTGTCGGAGAGTTCGAACTCGGGGGTCTCGGCGAGCCGGAGGTTCGCGTCGAGCAGCGCTTCGGGGGTCATGCCGAGGCCGCGGTCGTGGATCTCCAGGGTGAAGCCGTTGGCGACGCGCTCGCCGTGCACCTGGACCGCGGTGTGCGGCGGCGAGAACACGGTGGCGTTCTCCAGGAGTTCGGCGATGAGGTGGGTGATGTCGGCGACGGCGGGGCCGACGATGCCCAGGCGGGTGAGCCGGCGTACCTCGATGCGCTCGTAGTCCTCGACCTCGGCGACGGCGGCGCGTACGACGTCCATCAGCTGGACGGGCTTGCGCCACTGGCGCGAGGGCGCGGCGCCGGAGAGGATCACGAGGCCCTCGGCGTGCCGGCGCATGCGGGTGGTCATGTGGTCGAGGCGGAAGAGGTCGGCCAGTTCCTCGGTGTCCTCGGTACGGCGTTCCATGGTGTCGAGGAGGGTCAGCTGGCGGTGCAGCAGCACCTGGTTGCGGCGGGCCAGGTTGACGAACACCTCGGAGACGCCGCGGCGCAGGTCGGCCTGCTTGACGGCGGCCTCGACGGCGGCGCGCTGGAGGGTGTTGAGGGCCTGGCCGACCTGGCCGACCTCGTCCTTCTCGTATTCGAGGTGGGGTGCCTCGGTCTCCACGTCCACGTGCTCGCCGGCGGCGAGGCGGCGCATCACGCTGGGCAGCCGCACGCCGGAGGCCTCGTGGGCCTCCTTGCGCAGCCGGGACAGGTCGCGGACGAGGTCGCGGCCGATGCGTACGGACAGCACCAGGGACACGATCAGGGCGAGGAAGCCGAGGATGCCGGCGGCGGCGGCCTGGACCATGACGTCCATGGCGACGGGCTCGATGCGTTCCTGGTAGCGGTTGCCTGCGTCGGTGTTCATGGCGGCCAGGTCGTCGAGGACCTTGGTGGAGGCCTCGTCCCACTGGGCGGCGGTGACGCTGCGCGGCTTGTTGACGGCGCCGCCGGCTATGAAGCGTTCCTCGGCGTCGCGCAGGGGCTGGGTCGCGGGGTCCTTCCAGTACTTCTCGAAGCGCTCCCGGTCGTCGGCGGGGAGGGTCACGAGGTTGAACTCGTAGAGCAGGCCGCGGTTGGCGGCGAAGTCGGAGACGCGGCGAACGTCGGGAGCGGTGACGTTGCGCGCGGCGAGGGCCGAGGCGATGACGGCGTCCTCGCGGGAGAGCAGTTCGCGGGCGCGGCTGATGCCGACGAGGGCGCGGCCTTCCTTGTCCACCTCCACGTTGTCCAGGCCGTGGAGGTTCATGAGGAAGTCGTAGCAGGGGTCGACCAGCCGGTTGTAGAGGTCCAGGGCCTGCGTGGGGTCCAGGGCGTTCTGGTCGACGGAGCGGCGCATGGTGCCGATGCCCTGGAAGGCGGCGACGATCGAGTGCAGGCGCTGGGCGCTCTGCGGGCTCAGCTCGTCGATGACCTTGGGGTCGCGGGCGCTGACGCTGATCTGCTCGACGGCCTGGTCGGTTTCGGCGCGGCGCTTGGTGAGTTCGGCCGTGGCGGTGGCGGCCCGGGGGTCGCCGAGGACGACCAGGGTCTGGCGCCGTTCCTTCTGGATGACGCGGGCGACGTCCTCGATGGGGTAGCCGACCTTGTCGATGATGTAGGCCACGTCGAAGAGTTGGAGGGCCTCACGGCCGGTGATGACTGTCGCGAAGCCCCAGAGGGCGGTCAGGGAGACGAGCGGCACAAGGAGCAACGCCACGATCTTCCGGCGGATGGACTTCCCGCGAAAGCGCATGGCCTCCCCAGCCTCCCCCAGGTCAACCCCGTTGCCGGGGGTCGGTGTTCCGTCATTTAAACGGCGTGAGCCTACTACTGCTGCGGGGCAGCTTCGAAGGCGTGTCCGGACGTTTTCGGCCTGACACCGGGAGGAAGATCACCAGTTGTCCGACACTTCCGGTCAACTGCGGCCCGATATGTGGCAGATGACACTCGGTGGGGCGTCGGTTCCCGCAACCCGATGGATGGCTGGAATTGTTCGTTCCGCGATCATTCCGGCCCGTGTGGGTATCCGCGATCCGGGAATCTCTCGGCACCGCCGGACGTCTGTCTGTTCGAGGGGCGCGTCGCAGCGGTGAGGGGTGGACGTGGTGGGCAGACGTGGCAAGTAGGCAGGGCGAGCAGGCATGACGGACCGCGCGGTGGGGAGTGAGCGGACCATGAGCAGTGACGAGGGCGGCGGCGCGAGTGCGGGCCTGGGTGCCGGTGGGGCCGGGCGGGGACTGTGGGTCGAGGAGCCGGCCCGGCGGCGCCGGATGCCGGATTCGGTACGGACCTCCGCGGTGCGGGCGGTGCTGATCGTGGCCGTGACCCTGACGCAGGCGGCGATCACGTTCTTCCTGACCCTGACCGGGTCCTGGCTGGCCCTTCCGATGGGGCTCGGCGCGATAGCGGGGACGATCGTCGCCACCTGGGGCGTGCTGGACGTGTGGATCACCCGGCAGACCTGGAACCAGCGGTACGGGGTCCTGTCGGAGCCGAGCAGCACGGCACGCAGCCGCCGCCGGGAGGCCCGTCGGGCCTCCCGGGCGGCCCGGGAGGCCCGGAAGGCCGCCGCGGGCCGAATACCCCGCGAGGACGGCCCTCTGGCGGCCTCCGGCCGCTATTCCGCGCACTGACGCCCTGAGGGGGCCGTCCTGCCGATCAGGGCGGGCTCGTGCGTCAGGAAACGCCGCTGCGGCGGAACATGCGGGTCGCCGTGATCTCGCCGTGGATGGTCTCCGTCTCCGCGGACTGCTGCGGCAGCCCCGGGCGCAGGTGCTCCTCGACGCTGATGTACTTCAGGCCCGCCCGCAGGTCCGCGTCGTTGCGCAGGCGGATCACCAGCGGGAACTCGGCGAGGGCCGTGGTGTCGAACAGCCCGGTCGTGTAGAGCAGCTGGACGCCCAGCGCGTCGGAGACGGCCCGCTGGAGCTCCAGCAGGTACGTGGCGTTGGCGCGGCCGATCGGGTTGTCGAGGAACAGCGTGCCCGCGTGCCGGTGCTTGTCGCGGCCGCGGTCGTTGCTGCGCAGCGCCGCCATGGTGCAGTACAGCGCGATCGCGGCGGTCAGCAGCTGCCCGCCGGAGAACACGTCGCCCATCTGGCCCACGGGTACCCGCTCGGCGCGCAGCACCGCGTCCGGCTTGAGAATCTCCACGGAGATGCCCTTGGGCTCCAGGGCCGCCTGGACGCCCCTCAGCAGCAGGGACATGCCGTCACGGCGGCCCTCGCCGAAGGAGGCGCTGCTGTTCTTCTTCACGGCCGCGCGGGTGGCCTCGTCGATGACCTCGCCGAGCCGCTCCGTGAGCGTGGCCTGGTCCGGCTCCTCGAAACGGATCCGCAGGAACTCCTGGCCCGACCATTCACCGAGGCCCTCCGGAAGCTGCGAGAGCCGCTGCGCGGAGCGGAGCGTGGCCAGGGCCGATTCGACGAGGCCGCGCAGGCGGTCGACGATGCTGTCGCGGTTGCGCTCCAGCTGGGCCAGTTCGTCGGTGAGGACGCGCAGCCGGGGCGCGAAGGCCGCGGCCCAGGCCGCCGCGTGCTCGGGCAGGGCGGAGGCGGGCAGTTCGCGGATCTGCTGGCGCGCGGGGGTGCGTACCTGTTCGTAGCGGGTGGCGTTGGCGTGCCGGACCAGGATGTCGCTCGCCTCGCGCACCGCGGACTCGGCGGCCGAGAGGTCGGCCGAGCAGCCGCGCAGGGAGCGGCGGGCCTCGGTCGCGGACTGCCGGGCCTCCTCCAGCGTGCCCGCGTGGGGCACCGGCTCCTGCTCGTCGTCCTGGTGCGTGTGGTCGCGCAGCAGGTCCCGGAGCATCGCCGCGGTCTCGTCGAAGCCGCCGGCGCCGTCCTCGGCGGTGCGGTGGGCGCGCAGCAGGTCCGCGTGGGCGGCCCGGGCGCTCTCCACGGCCGCGCTGTGGGCGGCGAGCTGGGCGGTGGCCGTGCGCAGCAGGGCCTGGGCCTGTTCGACGTCCTCGGGGACGAGCTCCTCGGGGAGTTCGGTGTGCGCCTCCCCCTCGGTGGGAGCGTGCCGTTCGGCCTCGCCGCGCAGCCGGCCGAGCTGCTCGCTGGCGGTGGACGCGCGGGTCTCCAGCATCTGTACGAGGGACTCGGCGCGGGCGGCCGCGGCCTGCCGGGAAGGGCCGTCGGCACCGTCGGTGCCTTCGAGGAGCTGGGCGGCCCGGGTGCGGACCTTGTTGGTGAGGCGGTCGAGCTCGGCCAGGGCGGCGCTCTCGTCGCTCTCGGCGCGGGCCTGTTCGGCGCGCAGGTCGGCGCCGACGCCGACCTTCTCGTAGAGCTGGGAGGCCGCGCGGTAGGCCTCGCGCAGGTCGGGCAGCGGCGCCCGGGGGCCGTCGCCGTCGCTGTCGCTGTCGCTGTCGCTGTCGGGCAGCTGGTCGGGGGCGCCGGCGATCTCGGCGCGTTCGGCGCGCAGGGCGCGGGCGGTGCGCCGTGCGTCGTCGGCGGCGCGCTGGGCTGCGCGGCGGTCCTCGTCGGCGGCGCGGGCCCGGTCCAGGCACACCTCGGCGCGGGCCTCGGACTCGGCGGCGTCGTCGGCGAGTTCGCGGAGCTTGGCCTGCCAGCCGGCGCGCTCGCGCAGCCGGAAGGCGAGCCCGGCGAGGGCGTCGGCGGCGCGGCGGGCGCGCTGGGCGGCGTCCTGGCGCTCCTCGCGGACCCGGGCCGCGTCGGCGGCGGCCTCGTCGGCCTCGGCGCGAACGGTACGGGCCTCCGCGAGCTCGGCGTCGGTCTCCTCGGCGAACATCCGGGCGGCGGCCGCCGCTTCCGCGAGTTCGGTGAGGCGGCCGGGCGGGCAGCCGGTGCGCCAGGAGCCGAGGCGGGCGGCGAGCTCGCGGTCACCGCCGAGGCGGGCCGCGAGGTCGCGGATCTCGGTGTCGCGGGCGGCGGCGCGGGCGCGCAGTGCCTGGCGCTCCTCGTCGGCGGCGTGCTCGTCGTGCATGGCCGGGTTCGGCGGTACGAGGAACACGCCGGAGTCGTCGCCGGAGTCGGCCGGCGGCAGCGGGGCCAGCAGGGCGGCGGCCGTGCCGACGGCGACGGTGGAGCGGGGCAGCAGGGCGGCGCCGGAGAGCACCTCGCGGGCCCGTCCGTGGGTGTCGGGGTCGGTGATGACGACGCCGTCGACGAGTTCGGGGCGGGCTGCGAGGACGGCGGCGTGGTCGGCGGGGTCCACGGACTGGGCGAGGTAGCGCCAGCCGGGGAGGGCGGGAATGCCGTGCTCGCCGAGGTATTCCACGGTGGCCAGGACGTCCGGGCCGGGCGGCAGCAGGCCGCCGTCGCCGAGGGCGCCGAGGATGCGGGCGTCGTCGGCGGCCGCGGTGCGCAGCTCGAAGAGCTGGCGTTCGGCCGCGGCGACCCCGTCGGTGAGCAGGGTGCGCAGGTCGTCGGCGTTGCGGTCGAGGTCGGCGACGGTGAGCCCACCGCCTGCGGCGGCTTCGGGGCGGCCGGCGGGACCGGCCGGGGCGAGGCCGTGCCCGGCGGATCCGTGCGCGGCGGATCCGTGCCCGGCCCCGGCCGACGCGGCCTGCGCGCCGGAGCCTGCGAGGGCGCCGGAGGTGCCGGAGGTACCGCTCTGCGTGCGCGGGTGGGGAAGGAAGGAGGCGGGGACCGACGGGAGCCCCAGCAGCTCGGCCAGGCGCGGGGCGGTGGCGAGGGAGGCCGCGGCCCGGTGCTCCGCGTCGTGGGCGGCCTCGGCCGCGTCGGCGGCGTCCGCCGCGCGGGCGGCGGTGAGCTCGGCGCGGGATTCCGCGGCGGCGGCCTCGCGGGCGGCCTCGGCGGTGGCGCGGGCGGCTTCCCGGGACTCGTCCCAGGCGGCCACGGCGGTCTTCTCGGCGTCGGTGGCGGCGAGGGCCGCGCGGGCCGGGTCGGCGTCGGGGGCGGTGTCGTCGAGCCAGCCGGCGCGGACGGCCTCGGCGGTCTCCTGCTGGACCTCGGCGAGGCGCGAGCGCAGGTGCTCGGCCTCGCTGCGGGCCCGCTGGGCGGCCGTGGCGGCGGCGGTGGCGTCGCGGTGGGCGTCCTCGCCGGTGGCCTGGAGCGCGGCGGAACGCTCCTCCTCCTCGTTCGCGAGCCGCTCGCCGTGCTCGGCGGCGGTGTGCAGGGCGCGGACGAGCTCTCCGGCGGCGGTGGCGCGGGCGGCCAGGGCCGGGGCGGCGTCCCGTTCGGCCTCCAGGATCGCCGCGGCGACGCGGGCGGAGCGGTCGGCGGCGGCCCGGTGGCGCAGCACGTTCTCGGCGGCCTGCCAGGCGGAGTGCAGGGTGCGGGCTTCGAGGAGTTCGCGGCGCTGGGCCGCGGCGGCCTTGTCGGCGACGGTCAGGGCCAGCGAGGCGTGCCGGTAGGCGAGCTCGGCAGAGACGGCGGCGCTGCGGGTGCGCGCGGACTCGGCGGCGGTGACCTGGTGGGCGGCGCCGGTGACCTGCTGGGCGAGGTCGGCGGCCCGGCCGCGTTCCTCGGCGGCGCGGGCGGACAGCCGGCGGGCGAGGGTGCGCGTACGGCGTTCCGCGCCCGCGTGCACGTCGCGCAGCCGGGAGCGGGCTCCGGCGGCCTCGACGATGCGGGTGAGCAGGTCCACCGAGCCTGCGGTGAAGTCCCGTTCGGCCATGAGTTCGGCGCGGCGGCCGAGTTTGTTGCCGAAGCCGTGGACGAGGTCGGCGAGGCCGTCCGTGTCGCGGGTGTCGGTGACGGCGCGCAGCAGGAGGTCGGTGAAGTCGGAGTCCTTCTTGACCGCGAAGAGGCCGGCGGCCTCGCCCTCGTCGGCGTTCATCTCGCGCTGGTAGCGGAAGAGTTCGGGGTCGAGGCCGAGTTCGGTGAGGTGCTCGTTCCAGCGGTCGTGGATCTCCTCGAAGTACACCTCCAGGTGCGGGTACGCCTTGCCCGCCTCGGTGAGGGAGTCGCGGAAGCCCTTCATCGTGCGGCGGCGGCCCTGGGCACCGGAGGCGCCTTCGACGGGCGGGCGCACGGAGGTCGCCTCGGCGACGGGCAGGCTGTCGAGGCTCAGGCCGGGGCCGGGGCGGAAGGAGTACCAGGCCTCGGCGAACTTGCGCGGGTCGTTGGAGACCTGGCGGCCGCGCCATTCGCTGACCTTGCCGACGACCACGCACTCGCCGGTCTGGGTGTGCTGCCACTCCAGGGCGACGTGGCCGCAGTCGTCGGCGAGCAGGAACTTGCGCAGGACGCCGGAGCTGGCACCGCCGAGGGTGTTGCGGTGGCCGGGAAGCATCACCGAGAAGATCAGCTTGAGGAGGACGGACTTGCCGCCGCCGTTCTCCAGGAAGAGCACGCCGGCGGGCGCGGGCCGGCGCGGCGGGCCGGTGGGCTCGTCCTCGAAGAATTCCGCCTGGGTCGGCGCCGGGTGGGGCACCGGCTCGCCGACTCCGCGCAGGTCGAGCACGGTGTCGGCGTAGCGCGCACCGGCGGGCCCGATGGAGTAGAGGCGGATCCGGGACAGCTCGTACATGGCGGCGGACTCTCGTGGTGTCTTGGTAAGGCAGGACGTACGGGGATCGGGGCGCGGGCCGCGGGGCCCGGGGGCTCAGGCGTGGAACGGGAGCCCGGCGTCGGCGGCCAGTTCCAGGTCGTCGCCCTCGGGCGGCGGCAGCAGGGTGGCGGAACCGTCGCTGACGGGGACCACGCCGAGCTCCAGGAGCTCGGCCATCGCCGCGCTGCCCGCCATGTCCCGGACCTGGAGCTGGTAGCGGGGGGTGGTGCGGTAGGTGCCGCCGGCCTCGTCCCCGGTGCGCTGGAGGAAACCGGAGTCGGTGAGGAAGGCGGCCGCCTTGCCGACGATGCCGGTGGTGGAGCCCGCGAGGCGGCGGGCGTCCTTGGTGGCGCCGGTCGCGCTGCGGCGGGCGTAGACGCGCCAGGCGGCCTCCAGGCCGGGGGCGTCGGTGGCCGGGTCGGTGTTCTCACCGAGCTCCTCGGCGCGCTCCTCCAGGCGGCGGCAGGTCTGCCGGACGAAGGCGTCGACGCCGTTGACGGTGATGCGGCCGATGTAGCCGTCGTCGGCGAGGTCCTCGGGGCGCGGGAAGGCCAGGGCGGCCACGGCGAGGTGCGCGAGGCCGTGCAGGAAGCGGTCGGCGGAGTCTGCGGCGGTGCGGCGGGCGTAGTCGCCCATCCGGACGGCGAAGACGGAGTCCTCACCGGCGGCCACGGCCATGCCGGCGCGCGGGGACACCTCCAGGACGACGAGGCCGAGGCCGGTGGCGACGGCGTCGGCGAGTCGGCCGAAGGCCGGGTCCTCGCGGTAGCGGCGCAGCAGCTCCGCGTACTCGGCGTCCCGGGCGGGGAGCAGCTTGGGCTGCAGCCCGAACGCGACGAGCCGGGCCGCGTCGGCGGCGTCGGCGGGGGTCACCGCGGCGGTGCCGGCGGGCACGGCGGGAGCCGCCGGCGCGTCGGGCTCGCTCCACGCGGGGTGCTCGGCGTGGTGGTCGCTCACGGGTGGGTCTCCTCGGCGGTGCGGGTCGTACGGGTCGTACGGGCGGTACGGGGCGCGCGGCAGGGCCGCGCAGGGGATTCGGCCGCGGCGACGTGCCTCGCGACGCGCGGGCGTCCGGCCGATGGCTCAGCCACATCCGGCCTCGCCTGCGTTCGAGGCGCAGGTCCGGGCAGAGCCCGGTGCCCGGCGGAGCCGGGATTCCTGGGGCTCCGCCCCGGACCCCGCTCCTCAAACGCCGGAGGGGCTGAATGGGGAGCCGGCCGGGCTACGACGGGACAGGCAGAGGCGACGGCGGTCACGAGGCCTCCGCGCGGTCGGCGGCCATGCCCGCGGCGTCCAGGAGGGCGGTGCCGACGATGAGGTCGGCGCCGCCGAATTCGGGGTCGTCGAGCTGCGTGCCGTCGTCCACCGCGAAGAGGAGCCGCTCCTCCCCCTGCCGGTAGGCCGTGCCGACGGCCGGGCTCGCCGCGTGGACGGCCAGCAGGGCCACCAGGTACGGCAGTTCCGGATCGCTGCGGCGGGCCTGTGCGAGGAGCCCGGACAGCCGCCGCGGGGCGTCGTGCGGGAGGTCCAGGAGCTCCGTAGCGGCGGCGAGCTGCTCCTCGCTGAAGCGGCTGTCGTCCGGGGTGGCGATGAGGTCCGGTTCGGGCATCTCCGCGCCGAGGTGCTCGCGCTCCACGGGCGGGGTGAGCAGGATCTCGACCAGGTCGGCCACCCGCACCGAGACGGGCGTGCGCAGCCCCGCGCCGGAGGCGAAGAAGGCGGCGGTCACCCGGCTCGCCTGCTCCAGGGGGAGCGGCAGGAGCGGGGCGACGAGCTGGCCGTACAGGTCGATGCCGGAGCGGGGTGCCGGGGCGGCGAAGGCCTGGCGGTCCTGTTCGGCGCGGAACAGCGGGCCGGCGTCCAGCAGCCGGGACTGTAGCTGCGTGTGGCGGCGGATGCAGTCCTTGACGATGTCGACGAGTTCGGCCGCGCGCCGCTTGTTCTCCGGTTCCTCCGCCTCGTCGCGCGCCTTGCGGATGTTGGTCAGGATCGCGTTCTCGTGGCGGTAGCGGTCGGCGACGTGGTCCAGGGCCTCGGCGATCATGTCGGGCACGGCCTGGAGCCAGTCCACCGCCCGGACGTTGCGGCGCGTCGCGTCCAGCGTGCGGCGCAGGGTCTCGGCGTACTGGACGGTCCGGTAGCGGGCCTGCTCGGCGGCGAGCTGGGCGTCGGCCAGCCGGCCGCGGCTGATCAGCACCTCCAGCTTGACCTCGGCGGCGATCTGGGCGCTGGTGACGTCCGTGTCGAGGGCGCCGACCAGGACGTTGACGGCCTCGTCGGTGGTGCGCAGGTAGACCACGCCGCCGTAGCCGGGGACCTCTTCGATCAGCTTGAAGTCGTAGTCCCGGCGCACGTAGACGCCGTCGGGGCCGAAGGTGCCGTAGATCGCGCGGAAACCGCGGTCCACGCTGCCGACGTTGATCAGGTTCTCCAGCACCCAGCGGGCCACCCGCTCGTGCTCGGCCGCCGGGCGGGTGGGGGCCTGGGCCGCGACGCGGGGCAGCAGCCTGGCCACTATCTGCTCGTGGTCGGCGCCCGTGTCGAAGTCCATGTTGAGCGTGACCAGGTCGATCGCGGCCAGCGCGACCTCCGCCATCGCGTAGACCCCGTACTCGCCGGCCAGATTGGCCTTGCGTACGTCGAGGTCGTGGAGCGGGGCGGTGCAGGCGAGGGCGCGCAGCCGCCGGGCCAGGCCCTCGTCGGCGGCCGGGCCCGGCGCCGGGGACGGAAGGGTCTTCGCCGGGGCGGGGAGAGTCACGGACAAAGACTAGGTCCTGTTGCTGACAACATCCCAAACGGCATGGTTCGGCCGGATCGTCCCGGCAGCCGGTCAGGCCGTCTGCTCTACGCTCGGCGCATGGATTCCATGATCGCATCCGTTCCGGTGATCGACCTCAACGCCGACCTCGGCGAGGGCTTCGGGCGCTGGACGCTCACCGACGACGAGGCCCTGCTCTCCGTCGTCACGAGCGCCAATGTGGCCTGCGGCTTCCACGCCGGTGACCCGTCCATCATGCGCCGCGTGTGCGAGCTGGCCGCGGAGCGGGGTGTGCGGATCGGCGCGCAGGTGTCCTACCGCGATCTGGCCGGTTTCGGGCGGCGCTCCATGGACGTGCCGCCCGGTGAGCTCGCCGACGAGGTGGCCTACCAGATCGGGGCGCTGGAGGTGTTCGCCCGGGCGGCCGGCTCCCGGGTGTCCTACGTGAAACCGCACGGCGCGCTGTACAACCGCACCGTGCACGACGCGGGCCAGGCCGCCGCCGTGGTCGCGGGCGTCCGGCTGGCGGCCGGGTCCGGTACCACCGGGGGCCTGCCGGTGCTGGGACTGCCCGGGTCGCTGCTGCTGGCCGCGGCCGGGGAGGCCGGGCTGGCTCCCGTACCGGAGGCATTCGCCGACCGCGCCTACACGCCGGCCGGGACGCTGGTCCCGCGCGGCGAGCCGCATGCCGTGCTGCACGACCCGGAGGCGGTCGTGGCGCGGGCCGTCCGGATGGCGGCCGAGGGGGCGGTGACGGCGGCCGACGGATCGCCGGTCCGGGTGGCCGCGCGCTCGCTGTGCCTGCACGGGGACACCCCGGGGGCGGCCGGGCTCGCCCGCCGGGTCCGGGAGGCGCTGGGCGCGGCCGGGGTCCGGGTGGAGGCCTTCGCGTGAGGCCCCTGGTGGTGGGTGGTGAGGCGCTGCTGATCGAACTGGAGTCGGCGGACGAGGTCGCCGCGCTCCACGCCGAGCTGCTGCGCCGCCGGGAGGCGGGCGAGCTGGGGCCCGTACGGGACCTCGTGCCGGCCGCGCGGACCGTGCTGCTGGACGGCGTACGGGACCCGGCGGCGCTCGGTGCCCGGATCGCGCGGTGGGAGGTCCCGCCGCTCGCGCCGGCGCAGGGGCCTGAGGTCACCGTGCCGGTGCGGTACGACGGCCCGGACCTGGTGGAGGTGGCCCGGCTGTGGAGGGTCGCCCCGCGGGAGGTCCCGGGGATCGTCGGCGCGACCGTCTTCCGGGTGGCCTTCTGCGGTTTCGCGCCGGGCTTCGGCTACCTGACGGGACTGCCGGAGCGCTTCCACCTCCCCCGCCGCGAGACGCCCCGTACGGCCGTCCCGGCGGGCTCGCTGGCGCTGGCCGGGGAGTACGCGGGGGTGTACCCGCGCTCCTCCCCCGGCGGCTGGCAGCTGATCGGCTCCACGGACGCGGTGCTGTGGGATCCGCGGCGCGAACCGGCGGCGCTCTTCGCACCCGGGGTCCGGGTGCGGTTCACGGAGGGGGACGGCCGTGGCTGAGGGGCTGCTGGTGGTGCGGCCGGGGGCGCTGACGACGGTCCAGGACCGGGGGCGCCCGGGGTACGCGCATCTGGGGGTCCCGCGCTCGGGAGCCCTCGACACGGCGGCGTACGCGCTGGCCAACCGGCTCGTCGGCAACGCTCCGGACGCGGCGGCGCTGGAGACGACCCTGGACGGGGTCGGGCTGCGGGCCCTGGCTGCGACCACCGTGGCGGTCACGGGCGCGCCCTGTCCGGTACGGATCTCCGGTCGCCCGGTGGCCTGGGGGGCGCCGGTCCGGCTCCCGGCGGGGGCGGAGCTGGAGGTGGGCCGGGCGGAGTCGGGAGTGCGCGGCTACGTCGCGGTGCGGGGAGGCCTGACCGTCCCGCCGGTCCTGGGCAGTCGCTCCACGGACCTGCTGTCCGGGCTGGGGCCGCCGGTCCTGTCGGCCGGGATGCTGCTGCCGGTCGGCCTGCCGGGCCCGGATCCGGCCCCCGGGGCGGATGCCTGCGGCCTGCCCGGGCCGCCTTCGGAGCTGCTGCTCCCGCTGCGGCCGGGGCCGAGGGCGGACTGGTTCACGGGGGCCTCGCTGGCCGGGCTGTGGCGGGCGGCGTTCCGGGTGTCGCCGAGGTCGAACCGGATCGGGCTGCGCACGGAGGCGGGCCCCGCGCTGGTCCGCGCCCGGGCGGGCGAGCTGCCGAGCGAGGGCATGGTGCTGGGCGCGGTCCAGGTGCCGCCGGACGGGCTGCCGGTGGTGTTCCTGGCCGATCACCCGGTGACGGGCGGCTACCCGGTGGTGGGCGTGGTCCCGCCGGGACCGGCCCTGGACGCGGCGGCGCAGGCCCGGCCGGGCGTGCCGGTCAGGTTCGTGAGGTCCCGGTGAAACGTTCGAGGCGGCTTCGGCCAAGTACGGGGTGAGGGGGCCGACCGGGTCCCCCGCGCAGGGAGGAACCGGGTGCTCAGCCCACGACACGAGACCGGACCACCAGACCTCACCACGCCCGAGGGGTTCGCGGCGTTCTACGAGGAACACATCGACGCCGTGCTCGGCTTCGTCACGCGGCGGGTCGCCGACCCGCACCTGGCGGCCGATCTGACGGCCGACATCTTCCTGGCCGCGATGAGCTCGGCCCGCGGCTACCGGCCCGACAGGGGAGCGCCGGTCGCCTGGGTGTTCGGAATAGCCCGCAACGTCCTGTCGGGCCATGCCCGCGGGCTGGCGCGCGAGAGCGGGGCGCTGGCGCGGCTGAGCGGGCGGCGCCTGCTCGACGACGAGGACGTGGCGGCGCTGGAGGAGCGGATCGACGCCCAGCGCGCGTTCAGAGAGCTCGCGGAGCGCCACGCCGCCCTGTCCGAGCCGCTGCGCGCCGCCCTCGACCTGGTCGTGCTCGACCAGCTCACCCCGGCCGAGGCCGCCCAGGCCCTCGGCGTCACCCAGGCGACGGTCCGCGTCCGCCTGCACCGGGCCCGGCGCGCTCTGGGCGCCCCGGGCTCCATGACCGCACGCCAGATGGAGGCAGCCCGATGAACAGCAGCCCCAGTGGCTTCGAGGAGCGGCTGAAGGCAGCGCTCCTGGCCCGTCTCCCCGAGATCGAGCCCACGCCCCCCGCCCGGTCCTTCGCCCGGCGGTACGGCATTCCGCTCGCGGTGGGCGTCGCCACGGCCACCGTGGTCGCCGTCATGACCCTCACGGGCAGCACCCGCACCGGCTCCCTGCCGGCCGGCACGCCGAGCCGTTCGGCCTCGGACGCGCCCAAGATCACGAAGGAGCCGGACGGGTCGCTGCGGTTCGATGCGCCCCGGCAGGAGCAGCTCCCGGCCCTGGCCGACCGGCTGAAGGAACTGGGGGTCCCGACCGTCGTGCCCCCGCTGCTGCCGGAACTCGAGTGCAAGGCGGTCAAGGGCTGGGTCCGCGGCCCGAAGGACGATCCCGCGGCCGGCGTGTCGAGCAGCGATGGCAAACGCACCCTCAAGGTCAACCCGAAGGCGGTCCCCCCGGGACACACGCTCGTGTTGACGTGGGCGTACTTCCAGCCGTGGTGGGAGGAGAAGTGGGGACTCGCCTTCGGAGTCCTGCCGAACGAATGGGTCCCGTACTGCTCGGTCGACTTCCGATTGGCCTTCCTGAAAGAGAAGGAAATGGGGCGCCCCACCCGAACCCCCAGCCCACCGGCCACCCTTTCGCCCTGATCGCGCTGCGCGGCCCCGCGCCGTCACAGCACTCGGCCCGGCCCCCTCTTGTCAGGGGGCCGGGCCGAGTGCTGTCGGTGGGGCTGCCGGCGGGTCTACACGGCCGATTCCGGTGCGATGCGGCTGCGGACGGCCGACTGGACGTCCTCCTCCTCCGCGGGATCGGAGGCCAGGCGGCGCAGCCGGGGCGCCACGCGGGCGTCGGCCGTCTCGGCGTGGCGGGCCGCCACCTCGCGGGTGGTCTCCTCGCAGTCCCACAGGCATTCGACGGCGAAGCCCGCCGCGAAGGAGGGGTCGGTGCTGGCCAGCGCCCGTGCGGCCCGGCCGCGCAGGTGGGACGAGGCGGTCTCGCGGTAGATGTGGCGCAGCACGGGGGCCGCGCAGCCGATGGCGAGCCGGCCGGCCCCGTCCACCAGGGCGAACAGGCGCCGGGTGTCCGGGCCCGCACCGCGCACGGTGGAGCGCAGGGCGCCCAGCACCAGGCCCGCGTCCTCGGCTCCGCCGCGGGCGGCCAGGGTGGCCGCGGCGGCCTCGCCGAGCGCGTCGGGGCGGTGGACCCAGCGCCGGGCCCGTTCGACGGCCTCGGGGCCGCACATGCGCTCGTAGGCGGCCACGGCGGGCTCGTCGGCGGCGGCTTCGATGAGGTCCAGCACGGCCGGGTTGTCCGGCTCGGCAAGGACCAGGTGGTGCAGGGCGGTGGCCCGGGCGGCCTCCCCGTCGGCGCCGGCGGCGGCCGCGAGGATGGCGGAGCGGTCCTCGGGCTGGGCCACGGCGGCGAGGCAGCGGGCCGCGGGGACGTGCAGCGGGGTGCCGCGGCGCAGCCCGTCGGCGGCCCAGTCGAAGACGGCCTGGACGCCCCAGCCGGGCCGGGGCCCGCTCGGGGTCATCTGGCGCTGCCAGCGGTCGAAGGAGCCCTGCTGACGGGCGGCGCGCAGGCGCTCCCCGTACTGGGGCGTCTCCTCCCACAGGCACCACGGGCGGGGCTCGTAGGCGTCGCGGACGGCGGCGGCCAGCCGCGCCTCGCCCTCCGCCGTGGCGGGGAAGCGGGCGAGGACGGCCGAGGCCAGGGACCGCAGGCCTTCGTCGTCGTCGCGCAGGGCCAGCTCGTCGAGTGCCCAGGCCCAGTTCGCCCCGGAGGCGGCGTAGCGGCGCAGCAGCATGAGCGCGTCGTCGCGGCCGTAGGAGGCCAGGTGGCCCAGGACGGACAGGGCGAGGCCCGTGCGGTGGTCCTCCTCGTCGACGAGGTCGTCGGCGCTGAAGAGGTGGGCCTCGATCTCGCCCAGGGGACCGGCGAGGTCCAGGTACAGCCGGGCGTAGTACAAGGAGCGGTTCTCGACCTGCCAGTCCTGGCGCGGGTCGCGGAGCACGCACTGGTTGAGGGCCTCGAGGGCCTCCGCCCTGGGTGCCGCGAGTGCGTGCAGCGTGCCGTCGCCACGGCCCCGCTGGAGGAGCCCGAGCAGGGTACCGCTCGGCGCTATGACTGGTTCGAACATGGGAATGGCCTCAAATCAAGCTGGGGACGCAACCGGGAATCGGGATTCACAGGGCCGCGTAACAGCATGTGAGGACGTCCGCCGTCATGTTCCGCTCGATGTAGACCATTGCCTTCTCACTCTCGTCGGTGCTTCGTGATCATGGAGGCCGGGCCGGCCTCGCACACCCTTCGTGTTCTCGCTCGCCCGCTTCTGCCCGTCCCCCGTGCTCGCGAATCGAATCCGACGCCATGATGACCCAGGCGGTTTGTGCGCCGCGACCACATTTATGGCCGCCGTGACCAACCTGTGAGCTGGGGATGCGTCCGGGCCCGGCCAGATCCCCGGCAAAACCGGACTACTCGGCTCCGAAAAGTTCCAGCAGGTCGGCCTTGGCGAACATGCGCGCCGTGTCCACGGCCGAGGGGGTTCCGGCCTTCGGATCGGCCCCGCCCGCGAGCAGCGCACGGATGACGGCCTCCTCGCCCTTGAAGACCGCGCCGGCGAGCGGGGTCTGGCCGCGGTCGTTGGCGCGGTCGGCCTCGGCGCCGCGGGCCAGCAGGGCCGACACGGCGTCGGCGTGACCGTGGTAGGCGGCGAGCATGACCAGGGTGTCCCCGCGGTCGTTGGTGAGGTTCGCCGGAACCCCGGCGTCCAGGTAGGCGGTGAGCGTCGCGGTCTCACCCTGGCGGGCGAGGTCGAAGATCTTGGTGGCCAGTTCGATGACGTCCTCGTCGGGGACGTCCTGGGAACCGGAGCCCTCGGCTGCGTGCTCGCTCATGGTTCGTACCGCCTTTCACTCGTTGCTGACATGGTCCGCCCACCCGTCACGACGTCGAAGACCCGGCTGGGGCCGGGCGGGCAGGGGGGTGCACGGCGCTGCGTCCGTACGGGTGAATCGCCAGAGTAGCGCCCTGGCCTGCACATGTCCGGGTCGGGCCGAGGCAATGATCACCTTCGACCCCCCGCACGCCGGGCACGCCAGCCGGGCTGAGCCGGTCAAGTGAAAAACCCAGGAATTCACCCGTATGCACCTTTTGTCGCATTGATACTTCCTGTGAGCCTGGAAGAACTGATGGTGACTGTCCCCACCAACCAGGAGAAACCTCATGGTCCTGTCCATCTCAGGCGTGGTCCTGCTCGGCATCATCTGCTTCCTCTTCTTCAAGAAGGACGGGATGAAGCTGACGCACGCGTTCGTCTGCGCGCTCTTCGGCTTCTTCCTCGCCGGCTCCGCCATCGCCCCGAGCATCACGGCGAGCACGGCGAGCCTCGCGAGCCTGCTCGGCGGGATCAAGCTCTAGCCCGGCCATCAGGCAGCCGCACCAGCAGCACCCGGAACACCGTCACACCCACAACTCCAGGAGACGCCCGTGGCCCGGCGCCCACTTCCCCGCATCCTCAGCAGCGGCACCACGTCGCTGGCCCGGGGCCGCGACCTCGCTCGCACGGCCGCCGACAGTGCCACGGACGTCCTCCATCCGCTCCTCGTCATCGGACGCGGCCTGCGCATCCTGGCCGCGGCCGGGCGACGCCGGTGGTCGCAGACCCCCAAGGACAAGCGTGGTCCCGCGCTGTTCCTCGGAGCCGCCTGCGTCCTGGTGGTCGCACTCGTCTCCTACGGCCCCCTCCTCGCCCTGATCACCCTCATGGCGGCGGCGGCCTGGCACGGACGCGACCGCACCCCGGCGAAGACCGGACCCAGCGACACCGAGACCGAACGGCTCGGCTCCCTCTACGAAGCCCTCGTGCCGTACTTCTCCATCCCTGAGGACCCGAGTCCGCTCTTCGCCCACGGCGGGGACTGGGACAAGGCCTTCAGCGACTACGAGTTCGACGAGGCGGGCCGCATCACCCGGCTCCACATCCGCTACCCGGCCTACTTCACGGACGGCGAGGCCACCTCACGGGCCCGGATCGAGGCACTGCTGCACGCCAAGTCCGGGCGCGGACGGGAGTATCTCTTCGACTGGGACGAGGAGGGCAACCAGCTCGACCTGCGGGTGCTGGCGGCACTGCCGACGGGCATCGCCGCCCAGCCGTTCGTCACCTCCCCCGGCGAGACCGTGCTCGGATTCACCGACGCCGGCGGCGTACAGCGCACCCTGCCCGTCCTGGAGGGCGACGAGCCCCGGGACGTGCCGCCGGTGATCTGGCGCACCGGGCCCCGCTCCACCGAACCCCACCTGCTGGCCGTAGGCCAGCCCGGCAGCGGCACCTCCACCCTGCTGCGCTCCGTGGCCCTGCAGGCCCTGCGGCACGGGGGCGACGTACTGATCGTCGACGGCGGCGGCAGCGGTGAGTACTCCTGCCTGTCCGGCCGCAGCGGTGTCCTCGCCGTGGAATGCGGCCCGACCGGGGCGCAGGCCACGCTGGAATGGGCCGCGCAGGAGACCGAACGGCGGCTCATCGCCACCCACCGGGCCCGGGAGGTGGGCCGGCCCGCGCCCGAGGACACCCGCCGGCCCCTGTGGATCCTGCTGGACCAGCCGAGCGTGCTGGCCCACCTCTCCGTCGCCGAGGGCGGCCCCGACCCGCTGGCCCAGCTGCAGGTGCCGCTGCGGCACGGACGGCCCGCACACGTCACCGTGGTGGTGGCCGAGCAGTTCGGGCACCTGGAACTGCTCAACGACGCCGTCTGGCAGCACACCCGCGCCCGCGTCGTGCTCGGGCCCGCCGCGGTCCAGCAGGTCGCCGACGTACTGGGGCTGCCGCCGCACACCACCCCGACCGCCCAGGTGCCGCCGGGGCGCGGGTACGCCCGGCTCGGCACCGGGCCCGTGCACCGGCTTCAGGTGCCCGCCACCCCGGACCCCTACGACGAGGGCACGCACCCGGCGTACCGCCAGGCCGTGCTGGAGCTGCTGCCGGACCGGCTCGCACCCGGCGGGATCGGCGGGCGGGACCGGAGCACGCTGACCAAGCCGGTCCAGGGGCAGCCGCCCGCGCAGGGCTCGGCCCTGGACGCCCCGGAGGTACCGGCCGAGGCCGAGGCTTCGTAGCCGGGCGCTACGGGGCCGGCTACGACGGAGCCGGGCCGCGCCGGGGCATCTCCTCGGACGCCGAGCGTGGCGGGGAGCCGGACCGTACGGGGGGGTGGTTGCACTCGGCGCCCTGCGGGGACGCCCCGGCACACACCCGGCCCGCCACAACCAGCGAGCAGCCGATCCGGCGGCTTACGCCACGAACGTGCGGGGCGGTTCCGCACCGCTGCCGCCCGCGCCCGTGCCGACCAGCCGGGCCGCCGCCGCCAGCCGGGAGGCGGCCTCCTCGGCCACCGGCCCGCCCACGGTGAACGGCAGCCGGACGTAGCCCTCGAAGGCCCCGTCCACGCCGAACCTCGGCCCCGAAGGAACCCGCACCCCGACCCGCTCCCCCACCTCGGCCAGCCGCGAGCCGGAGAGCCCGCCCGCGCGGGCCCACAGGGTCAGCCCGCCCTGCGGCACCTCGAACTCCCAGTCCGGCAGCTCCCGGCGGACCGCCGCGACCAGCGCGTCGCGGTTCTCCCGGGCCTGCTCGCGGCGGATCCCGACGGCCTCCCGCCAGCCCCCGGTCCGCATCAGCCAGTTCACCGCGAGCTGTTCCAGCACCGGGGTGCCGAGGTCGGCGTAGGCGCGGGCGGCGACCAGGCTGCGGATCACGTCGGGGGCGGCGCGGACCCAGCCGATCCGCATGCCCGCCCAGAACGCCTTGCTGGCGGAGCCGACCGTGATGACCGTGCTGCCGGCCGGGTCGAAGGAGCAGACCGGGCGGGGCATCACCAGGTCCGGGTCCAGCTGGAGCTCCACCATGGTCTCGTCGGCCACCAGGACGGTGCCGGCCGACCGGGCGGCCTCCACCATCGCGCGGCGCTGGTCCTCGGAGGCCAGGGCCCCGGTCGGGTTGTGGAAGTCGGCGACCACATAGGCGAGGCGGGGGGCCGAGTCGCGCAGCACCTGCCGCCAGACGTCCATGTCCCAGCCGCCGAGGCCGCCGGCCATGGCGACGGGCACGAGGCGGACGCCGGCGGCGCGCATCAGCTGGAGGATGTTGGCGTAGGAGGGGGACTCGACGGCGATCCGCTCCCCGCGCCCGGCGAAGAGACTGCAGATGGCGTCGATGGCGCCCATCGCGCCGGTGGTGACCATGATCTGCTCGGGCATGGTCGGGATGCCCTGCTCGGTGTAGCGGTCGGCGAGCATCCGGCGCAGCGCGGGCAGGCCCGCCGGGTAGTCCCCGTGGGTGTGCGCGTACGGCGGCAGCTCCTCCAGGGCGCCCTGGACGGCCTTGGTGAGCCACGGTTCCGGGGCCGGGAGCGCGGCGCAGCCGAGGTCGATCATCGAACCGAGGGACTCGGGCGGCAGCGGCTCCAGGCCCCGGGCGGGCAGCGGGTTCCCGGCCGGGACGGAGGTCCAGCTGCCGGCGCCGCGGCGGGACTCCAGGAACCCCTCGCCCCGCAGGGCCTCGTAGGCGGCGGCGACGGTGGTACGGCTGAGGGAGAGGGCGACGGCCAGTTCCCGCTCGGCGGGCAGCCGGGCGGCGACGGGGACGCGGCCTTCGAGGACGAGCAGGCGGATGCCGTCGGCGAGGGTCCGGTAGGCGGGCAGCTTGCGCGCCCCGGGGACGCTGGGCCGCTCCTGCTGGGAGGTGATGAGGCGGGCGAGCTGTGCGGCACCGACCGCTGAGGTCCATTCGGCCATGCTGTCCGGTCCACCTTCGTCGAATTGGCCTCGCCCGACCCTGGGCGCGGCCCGTATTGGATTGCTTCCGCCCCTACACCCTGTCACGCCGGGGGCCACCCGGACCAGGGGCGGGGGCACCCGAACGCCCGGCGGCGGGGGCCGCACGGCTGTGGCGGCGCGCCGTTCACCACGCAGCCACCGGGCCGCACCCTCCCCACGGGTAACAAGAGGCATACTGCCGCCGTGACGCACGTACGCCTTCGCCATCCGTATCTGGACCACCCGGCTCCGATCCCCTTCGCGCACCGGGGCGGTGCCGCGGACGGGCTGGAGAACACCGCCGCCGCCTTCCGCCGGGCCACCGAAGCGGGCTACCGGTACTTCGAGACCGATGTGCACGCCACCGTGGACGGGAAACTCGTCGCCTTCCACGACTCCACGCTGGACCGGGTCACCGACGGCCGGGGCCGGATCGCCGAACTGCCCTGGAAGCGGATCCGCGAGGCCCGGGTGGGGGGCACCGAGCCGCTGCCGCTCTTCGAGGAGCTGCTGGAGGAGTTCCCGGACGCCCGCTGGAACATCGACATCAAGGCCGAGTCGGCGCTGCACCCGCTGGTCAACCTGATCGCCCGGGCCGGGATCTGGGACCGGGTCTGCGTGAGCTCCTTCTCGGAGAGCCGGGTGGCCCGCGCCCAGAAGATCGCCGGGCCCCGGCTGGCGACCTCCTACGGCGTACGCGGGGTGCTCGGCCTGCGGCTGCGCTCGTACGCCATTCCCGCGGCGCTGCGCGTGGGGGCGGTGGCGGCGCAGGTTCCCGAGACCCAGGCCGGGATCCGCGTGGTCGACCGCCGGTTCGTACGGACCGCGCACGAGCGGGGACTCCAGGTGCACGTCTGGACCGTGAACGAACCGGAACGTATGGAGGCTCTCCTCGACCTGGGTGTCGATGGCATCATGACCGACCGGATCGACATCTTGCGCACGGTGCTGGACCGGCGCGGGGCCTGGGCCTGACTCGGCCTTCACCCCTCGCCCGGGCCGGAATGCCGCTGCGGAACGGGACCAGCGAGGGGGACACCGCATGAGTGCGGAAGAGAGCAGCAGGACCGAGGAAGCGGAACCCGGGGCGGAGGACGACAGAGCCGCGGCCGCCAAGACGGCCGAGGCCGAAGCGACCGCCGCGACCGCCGCGTCCGCCGCGACCGCCGAACGCAAGCGCGAGCAGCGGGGCTGGTACTTCTACGACTTCGCCGTCTCGGTCTACTCGGCGAGCGTGCTGACCGTGTTCCTCGGGCCCTACCTGACCGCGGTGGCCAAGGCTGCCGCGGACGCCGAGGGCTTCGTGCACCCGCTGGGCATCCCGGTGCGCGCCGGATCCTTCTTCGCCTACGCCGTCTCGGCCTCGGTGATCCTGGCCGTCCTGCTGATGCCGCTGGTGGGGGCCGTCGCCGACCGGACCGGCCGCAAGAAGCCGCTGCTGGCGGCGGCGGCCTACACGGGTGCCGCGGCGACCGCCGCCATGTTCTTCCTGGGCGGTGAGCGCTATCTGCTGGGCGGCCTGCTGCTCGTCGTTGCGAACGCCTCCCTGTCCGTCTCGATGGTGCTCTACAACGCCTACCTGCCGCAGATCTCCACCCCCGACGAACGGGACACCGTCTCCTCGCGGGGCTGGGCCTTCGGCTACACCGCCGGGTCCGTGATGCTGGTGGTGAACCTGGTGCTCTACATGGGGCACGACTCCTTCGGCCTCTCCGAGGGCATGGCGATCCGGATCTGCCTGGCCTCCGCGGGCCTGTGGTGGGGGGCCTTCGCCCTGATCCCGCTGCGCCGGCTGCGGGACCGGGCCGTAGTGCGGGAGCCGGGGGCGGCTCCGGCCGTCAGTGGCTGGAAGCAGCTCGTCGCCACCCTGAAGGACATGCGGCGCTATCCGCTGACCCTGTCGTTCCTGCTCGCGTACCTGATCTACAACGACGGCGTGCAGACCGTGATCTCCCAGGCCTCCGTCTACGGCTCGGAGGAGCTGAAGCTGGAGCAGTCCACCCTGATCGGGGCGGTGCTGCTGGTGCAGGTCCTGGCGGTGGCGGGCGCCCTGGGCATGGGCCGCCTCGCCCGGATCTACGGAGCCAAGCGCACGATCCTGGGCTCGCTGGCCGCGTGGGCGGTGACGCTGGCGGCCGGATACTTCCTGCCGGCCCGGACCCCGGTGTGGTTCTTCGCGCTCGCCGCGATGATCGGGCTGGTGCTGGGAGGCAGCCAGGCGCTGTCGCGCTCCCTCTTCTCGCACCTGGTGCCGGCGGGCAAGGAGGCCGAGTACTTCTCGGCGTACGAGATGAGCGACCGGGGCCTGAGCTGGGTGGGGCCGCTGGTGTTCGGCCTGACGTACCAGCTCACGGGCAGCTACCGGGACGCGATCATCTCGCTGGTGGTCTTCTTCGCACTGGGATTCGTGCTCCTGGCGCGAGTGCCGGTGCGGCGCGCGGTGGAGGCGGCAGGCAATCCTGTACCGGAGCGGATCTGAGCGTGGGTCCGCGAGTGCGCCCCGCCCGGATCCACGAACGAATTCCGAACGAATTTAGACGTTGAAGCAAAGGGCCGGTAGTGTACGCCTTTGGCCTGCCAGGCGGACCGTTACTGCGCGCTCAAGAAGCGTGGACGTTGGGTGACATCTGCTGCCAGATGTGACAAAACGGGCACTGGTGGGTACAACAAGGGGCGGCACGACGGGCGACGCACGACCCGGAGCGGGAATCTATACCGCCGACCGGACGTTGACCGGATGACGACGACAGCGACACCTGTCCTGTGGGCGACAAGCCCGGGAGGCACGATTCATGAGTGAGCGAGCTCTCCGCGGTACGCGCCTCGTGGTTACCAGCTACGAGACGGACCGCGGCATCGATCTGGCCCCGCGCCAGGCGGTGGAGTACGCATGCCAGAACGGACATCGATTTGAGATGCCGTTCTCGGTTGAGGCAGAAATTCCGCCGGAGTGGGAGTGCAAGGCGTGCGGCGCCATGGCACTCCTGGTGGACGGGGATGGGCCCGAAGAGAAGAAGGGCAAGCCTGCGCGAACGCACTGGGACATGCTCATGGAGCGACGCACCCGCGAGGAGCTGGAGGAAGTGCTGGCCGAAAGGCTTGCAGTCCTGCGTTCCGGCGCCATGAACATTGCCGTGCATCCGCGGGACAGCCGCAAGTCCGCCTGACAGCCGGACGGATACACAAGCCGAGGGGCCCCGCCACACAGTGTGTGGCGGGGCCCCTCGGCTTGTCCGTCTGCCGGATGGGCCGACTACTCGGCTCGCGCCCTTACGGGGTCAGCGGCGGGCGGTACGCCGCGTCCGGGCCGCCCTCTCGGCCGGGCCGGTCCTCGCGGATGACCTCACCCTGGACGACCTTGCCGTCGGGATAGTGGATGCGGGCCTGCTGGAAGGCGTCACCGAAGCTGCCGGCGGGGGCCGAGGCCATCTTCCGCTCCAGCGAACGGGCCGCCCTGCGGCCGATCCAGGCCCGGACGGGCGGCAGCAGCAGGACCAGTCCCGCCACGTCGGAGATCAGGCCGGGCAGCATCAGGAGCAGGCCCGCCAGCATCGTGAGGCCATTGCCCTGGCCGGGCTGCTGCGGAGTGGGCTGCTGCCCCTGCTGGGCCTGCTGGAAGGTGCTCGCCAGGTTCTTGAAGGCACGCCGCCCGGCCCGCTTGATGACCACCGCACCCAGGACGATGCCGCCCGCGAGCAGCGCGGCCACGGCGAGCCCGCCGGCCACGTCCGCGACCACGGTGAGCAGCCAGATCTCCAGGATCAGCCAGGCGGCGATCGCCAGGGGGAGGAACGTACGGGCGGGCGAGCGCCGCCGGGGGGCCGTGGAAATGCCGGTCGTCATAGCATCCAGTGTGCCTGGGGCCGCATAAAAGCGACCTCAGCCGGAGGTACCGGACACCCCCTAGGGGTGTCCTGCCGGTCAGGCCCGATCAGGCCCCGCTGCCCGGCTTGCCGGTCTCCGGGCCGCCGCCCTTGGCGCCGTCCTTGCCCAGCAGCTTGGAAGCCTGGGCCTTGATGCCCCACTGGGTGACCCGCCACAGCGCCTCGACCAGGATGTCCTTGCTCATCTTGCTGTCGCCGAACTCACGCTCGACGAACGTGATGGGGACCTCCACCACGCGGAAGCCCTTCTGTACGGCCCTGCGCGCCAGGTCGACCTGGAAGCAGTAGCCCGCCGAGGCCACCTCGTCGAGCCCCAGCCCCTCCAGGGTCTCCCGGCGGAAGGCCCGGTAGCCGCCGGTCACGTCCCGCATCGGGAGGTTCAGCATCAGACGCGAGTACGTCGAACCGCCGCGCGAGATGAACTCCCGGCTCTTCGGCCAGTTCACCACCCGCCCGCCCGGCACCCAGCGGGAGCCCAGGACCAGGTCCGCGCCGGCCAGCGCGGTCAGCAGGCGGGGCAGCTCCTCGGGCTGGTGGGAGCCGTCGGCGTCCATCTCGACGATCACCCCGTAGCCCTGCTCCAGGGCCCAGACGAAGCCGGCCAGGTAGGCGGCGCCCAGCCCCTCCTTGCCCTTGCGGTGCAGCACGTGGACGTGGTCGTCGCCGACCGCCAGCTCGTCGGCGAGCTTGCCGGTGCCGTCCGGGCTGTTGTCGTCCGCGACGAGAATGTGGGCCTCGGGCACGGCCGCGCGCACACGCCCGACGATCAGCCCGATGTTCTCCGCCTCGTTGTAGGTCGGAATGATCACCAAGGCCGTACCGAGCGGTCCGTAGGTCCGCTGTCCGCCGTCGCTCACTGAGTCCCCTTTTGTGCGCTTGCACGTCCTGTACGTCTGGTCGCAGAGGATGACTTTAGAACAGTGGCCGGGGCCCGCGGTCCTTCGGGCCGGTCAGACACCCGCTGGCTGCGGGCCGCCGTGACCGTTGTCTACTGGACCGCGGACCTCGACCGGGGCCACCCGCCGCCCGGCGAAACCTTCCCTCGCCCCCGAGGCGCGGGCGCGCTGCGCAGACGGAGTCGTCCGGCACGGACTTCCTGTGGTGGACCCGGCCGAACCTATCCGGGTCCGACCGCCCGTACCGAACCGAGGCCCACCGGATCACCCCTGTGGGCGTACGAATACCTCCCGCCCGCCGACGACGGTGGCGAGGCACACCGGCAGTGCGGATCCGGGGGTCAGGTCGGGCAGTCCGGGGGTACCCGAGCGGGGGTCGGTGGACCAGCGGGCGACCCGGTCGTCGGGGGCCTGGACCACCAGGTCACCCGTCTGCCAGACCGCGTAGTCGGCCGGTGCGCCGGGGACGAGGACGCCCGCGTCGTCGCGGCCCAGGGCCCGCCAGCCGCCCCGCGTGTGAGCGGTGAAGGCGGCCCGTACGGAGATCCGGTGCTCGGGGGTCCGGTGGAAGGCGGCCGCGCGGACGGTGCCCCAGGGGTCGAGCGGGGTGACCGGCGCGTCCGAGCCGAAGGCCAGCGGAACACCGGCCTTGAGCATGGCCGCGTACGGGTTGAGGGTGCGCGCCCGCCCGGCGCCGAGCCGGTCGGCGTACATGCCGTCCTCGCCGCCCCAGGCCGCGTCGAACGCGGGCTGCACGGAGGCGGTCAGCCCCAGCTCCGCGAAGGCCGCGATGGTGGCCGGGGTCATCATCTCGGCGTGCTCCACCCGGTGCCGGGCGGCGCGGACCCGGGCCAGGCCGACCTTCTCGGCGGCCGCCCGGACACCCTCGGCGACGGCGGTGATCGCGGCGTCCCCGATGGCGTGGAACCCGGCCTGGAGACCCGCCTCGGTGCAGGCGGCCACGTGCTCGGTGACGGCGTGCACGTCGAGGTACTCGGTGCCGGTGTGCGCGGCGTCCGCGTACGGGGCGTGCAGGCAGGCCGTGTGCGAGCCGAGGGCACCGTCGACGAACAGGTCTCCGGCGGCTCCGACGGCCCCGAGCTCCCCGGCCAGTTCCAGGTCCCGGTCGGCCCAGTACCCGAAGACGCGCGGCCCCGGCCGCTCGGCGGCCAGGGCGAGCAGACCGGTGAAGTCCTCGGCGGAGGAGATCTCGGGCCCGCCGCACTCATGGACGGAACCGATACCGAGAGAGGCGGCCCGGTCGAGGGCGGCCCGCTGGGCCTCGGCGCGCTGGGCGGGGGTGACGGCGGCCAGCGCGGCCCTCCGTACGGCGTGGTGGTCGTCACCGGTCAGCGGCCGGTCGCCGTCGGGCCGTACCCCCGGGACGAGGGCCAGCAGGGCCGTGGTGACCACGGCCGAGTGCACGTCGACGCGGCTGAGGTAGAGCGGGCGGCCGCCGGTGGCCTCGTCGAGCTCGGCGCGGTACGGGGCCCGGCGCTCGGGCCAGCGGGCGGCGTCCCAGCCGTGCCCGAGGAGCACCCGGTCGGCCGGGCGGCTCGCGGCGTAGGCGCGTACGAGGTCCAGTGCGGCGGGCAGGGTGCGCGCGCCGGAGAGGTCCAGCCCGGTGAGGGCCAGGCCCGCGGAGGTGGTGTGGACGTGGGCGTCGGTGAAGGCCGGCGTGACGAGCGCGCCGCCGAGGTCGACGACCTCGTCCACACCCTGCGCGAAGGCGTCGGCGGCGCCCTCGGAGCCGACCCAGGCGATGCGGCCGCGCTCGACGACCATCGCGGTGGCGAACGGGTCGGCGGGGCTGTGCACCTCGCCCCCGCGGAGGAGAACGGTCCTGGTCGGTGCTCCGGCGGCGTCGGCGGAGTGGGCGGTGCGGTCAGTCATGCCGACCAGTGTCCCGCGTCGCCCACTCCGGCCCGACCACCGGGTCCCTGCTCGGGCACGGGTCAGACGCGGGGCGGGCGCGCCTCGTAGGGAGTGGACAGGACGACCGTCGTGCGCGTCGAGACGTGGGCGAGGGCTCGCAGGCGGCCCAGGAGGTCTTCCAGCTCCAGGGGGGTGGCGACGCGCACCTTCAGGATGTAGTTCTCGTCGCCCGCGACGCTGTGGCAGGCCTCGATCTCCGGGACGCCGGCCAGCCGGTCGGCAATGTCGTCCGGGGCGCTCGGGTCGAAGGGCTTGACCGAGATGAACGCGGTCAGCGGCAGGCCGACGGCCTCCGGATCGACCACGGCCGCATAGCCGCGGATGACCCCGCGCTGCTCCAGACGTCGTACTCGCTGATGGACTGCCGACGTGGACAGTCCCGTGGCCTTGCCCAGATCCGTGTAGCTCATCCGCCCGTCCCGCACGAGCAGATCAACGATCTGGCGGTCCAGCTCCTCCATTGCGCTCATAGCCGCTCAACTTACGGCCCAAGGGCGCTCCAGGCCCAGCGCTGTCCGCCCACTGGAGGCATCTGCGGCAGGCATGTGACCAAGGCCACAGGGGTATGCAGGTGGAGGCCCGTCTGTTGTGGTTACTCGTGACGCTCGACGGGAATTGGTTGCTGTGGCCGAGGCCGAAGAACCTGCCCGCCCGGCCCACCCAAGGGGGAGTACATCCATGCTGAACACCAAGCGCGCCGGTCGCACCGAACCGGAGCCCCTGGAACTGCTCGATTCCGGGGACGGACCGTACCCGGACGACGGCGGGGACGGCGATTACCTCGACGAGATCGAGGGATTCGAGATCCACCACGCGATCTGCCCCGACTGCGGCCAGTCGATCGCCCTCGTCGCGGACGAGGAGTTCCTGCCGCAGCACGCCCTCTGCCTGACCCCGTGGAACCCCTTCGGCCTCACCGTGTGCGCGGGCACCGGCCGGCCCGCGAGCGACGCCCTGCCCACCGTCGGCATGATCCAGCCGGTGGAGGCCCAGGAGCTCGAACCCGTCGTCCTGTCGGCCCTGCCCCAGGGCCTGGACTGGCGGACGCAGCCCTTCTCGCACGTCGGCGGACCGGGCTCGCGCCCGGTCCGTGTGGTGAGCCCCGTGCTGCCGCGGCCGCAGGCGCAGACGCGGCAGCAGCACGCGCAGGCGGCCTGACGGCCGCTCCGCTCCCCTACCAGTACGTTCCCTGCACCATGGCGGCCAGGCTGGCGTGGTGCAGGATCAGGCTGTCCGGGTCCGCCGGGACCTCGACCTCCCCGAAGTGGGCCTGCCGGTAGGCGATGCGCAGCATCACGATCCCGTGGCGCAGGGCCGCGTAGAGGGTGTGGAACTCCATGTCCCGCGGGGTGTGGCCGGTGAGCTCGGCGTACCGGCGCTCCAGGTCCTCGCGGCGCAGGAAGTCCGGCAGGCCGGGCTGACCGAAGCCGACCGTGAGGTCCTGGAAGAACCGGTGCAGGTAGACGGTCCAGCCGAGGTCCACCTCGCGCGGGGCGTACGCCGCCATCTCCCAGTCCAGTACGGCCACCGGCGCAAATCCGTCGTAGATGACGTTGCCGATGCGGGCGTCACCCCAGTTGAGGACGGCGGGGCCCTCGTCCTGCGGCCACAGCTCCTCCAGGCGGGCGAACGCCCGCTCGATGAGCGGGGACGGCGCGAGCCCGCCCACCACCCAGGAGTAGTAGGCGCGTTGGGCGTCCACATGCCGGCGCAGCGGGGTGCCCTCGCCGTCGGGGAGGAGGAACTCCGCCTCCTTGGGCGGGAACTGGTCGTGCAGCCGGGCCAGCAGCGAGATGCTCGCCTCCTGGAGGGCGGCGCGCTCGGCGTCGGTGGCGGCGTGCAGCCAGTTGCCCTCGTAGGTGTAGGGCATGACATCGGGCGGGACCCGGCCCTCGGCACGGGCCATCACGAAGAACGGCGCCCCCAGCGGTCCCGGATCCTCCTCCAGCCACTGCACGCGCGGGACGGGCAGGTCCGTGTGCTGGGCGACCAGGCTCATCACGCGGTGCTGGCGCGGCATGTCGTACGTCGGGAAGACGGTGTAGGCCGCCGGGTCGGCGGCGAGCCGCAGCGCGCAGGCACGCAGCGGGGTGTCGGGGTGCTCTATGTCGAAGAGCAGGGTCTCGCTGGACATCCCGTTGGATCCGGGGACGGAGACGCCCGTGACCTGCGCGCCGGGGAGCCTGGTGTCCAGCCAGGCGGCGAGACGGCGGCCGAGCTCCTCGGGCTCCCGGGTGGAGGTGCGCGGACGTGGTGCGGTGGCCATGGTCGATCCCCTTTCCTACTGGGCTTCTGGGCCTCTTGCCGGGTTTCCTACTGGGCGACGGAGGAGTAGTCGGCGAAACCGCTCGGGTCGTGACGCCCGAAGCTGCCGTGTTCGAAGATGCCGTGGCCGATCTGCCCGTCGAGGGTGAAGCGGGCCGAGTGGTCGGTCACCCCGAAGGCGGCCATCGGGTGGGCCGCGGGGTCGGAGAGGTCGTAGACGCGGCGGTCGCTCCAGCCGCGCCCCTGCCAGGTGCCGTGCTGCCAGTCACCGGCGGGCGGGTATCCGGCGCCGACGGCGAGCGGGGAGGAGTTCAGGATCTCCACGCCCAGTTCGAGGGGCTTGCGGGAGGGGTCGGTGAGGTGGACGACCGCCCGCTCGGGGTGCCGGCTGCCGGGCCGGTAGCGGATCTCGGTGTGCGGCCAGCCGAGTTGGACGTCGTGGCGGCCGCTGCCCTCGGGGAAGACCTGCACGGCCTCGTTCAGGGTGCGGTGGCCGTCGGCGTCCTCCTGCGCGATGACCATGACGAAGCGGTCCTCGAAACGGACCGGGATCCACAGCCAGTGGAAGCCCTCGGGGCGGTACTCCTCGGCCGCGCGGCCCCCTTCCTCCCCCGGGATCGGCCGCACGCCCCAACTCCGGTCGCGGGTCCCGGTCCACTCCCCCGGCGTGAGGGTGAACTCCTCCCCCTTGGCCCGGATGGTTCCGGTCACCTGGCCGGCCTGCACGAAGCGGCGGCCTTCCAGCATGAGGCGGTCGCCGCGCCGCTGGACGTGGTGCGGCTCCCAGACGGCGGGGAACTCGGCGGTCCAGGTGATGTCGTACGAGAGCCCGTTCGGGTCTGCCGGATCGGCGGCGCAGCGCAGCGTGAGCTGCTTGAGCGGCACGTCGACGGTGATGGACAGGGGCCCCACCGAGAGGTTCATCCGGTCGTCGGTGAGGGCGTCGGAGGCCCGGACGGCGAGCAGCTCGTCGCCGACGCGGAAGGTGGCGTAGGCGTCGATGACGCCCGCGTTGGGGTAGACGCCGAGGCCGAGTATCAGGACGGCGCGGCCGGCGTGGTCGAAGACGTGGAAGATGCACCGGTCGTAGGCGTTGCGGTCACCGCTGACGACGTGCTTCATCGACAAGGGCGCCTGGTGGATGGGGTATTCGTCGAGCGCGACGGGCCGGTCGGCGGGCATGGCGAACCTCCTGGACGGACGGCTTCGGGGCAGCACGAGGGGCGGCTTCGGGGCTGCGGGGCTGCGGGGCTATGTGGACTACAGGGACACGGGGACTGCGGGGACTGCGGGGACTACGGGGACTACGGGGCGCAGCTCGGGCGGATATGACGGTACGTCAGAAACCAGCCTCGGGGCCACCCTTCTGGCACGCTCTGACAGAACGGCGCGATGCGCCGCGGGCTTGGGGTGGGGGGTGGGGGGCGAGGCGAGGCGAGGCGGGGGCTTCGGTGGGCGGGAGCCGCTCGACCGGAATCAGAGTGGCGTATGGGGGTTTCCCGTCAGTCTCATCGTCTCTCCGGTTCGGGCCGGTCCCTCAAGGGCGCTCCTTCGTCGCGTCGCTTCGCGATGGCCTTCGGCCACCCTTGACCGACCGTCCCGCCCCGGACATACGAAGACAGCCGGGAAACCCCCAAAGGAACGGGCCGGGCACTCAATGATCAGGACGGGGACATCAGAGATGCGCGAGCAGATCCCGGTGGGCGCGTTCCAGAGACGGGGCCCATCACAGACCAGCGCCCGAGTCGGGGGAAGCGCGCCAAATCGCTACGCGCTCCTCATCTCTCAGCGTCCGACGACCGCCTGGGGCTGGACATAAGCCGCCCCAGATCGCTACCCGCCCCTGCCTGACCGCGTCCGACGGCCGGTGGGCGCCCACACCTCGGCTATTCCGTCGTGGAACCGGGTCAACGCGAGCATCACCCCCAAACTCACGGATAGATGGGGGCAATTGGGGCAATCTGTCGGCCTTTCTGACCGCCCACCGGCCCTGACCCGCATCCACGACGGAATAGCCGCTGTCCCAACCCACTTCACCCCAGTAAGCCGGCAGACGCCCCCGATGACGGGCACCTGCGGGGAATGGGCGGCGTATGTCCAGCCCAGGACGGTCGTCGGACGCTGAGGGATGAGGAGCGCGTAGCGATTGGACGCGCTTCCCCCGACACGGGCGCTGATCTGTCATGGGCCCCGTCTCTCGGACGTGGCTCTTCGCGCCCGACCAGGTCGCGCTTCTCTGGCCGCCCCGTCCTCATCCTTGAACTCCCGGCCCGTTCCTTTGGGGGCTTCCCGGCAGTCTTTCGTTTCTCCGGGGCGGGACGGTCGGTCAAGGGTGGAGCGCAGCGACATCGCGAAGCGACGCGACCGAAGGGAGCGCCCTTGAGGGACCGGCCCGACACGGAGGGACGATGGGACTGACGGGAAACCCCATACGCCACTCTGATTCCGGTCGAGCGGATCCCGACTGCCGAAGCCCCCGCCGCGCTTCGTCTGATTCCACCGGCCCGGCCCCGCCCACCGAAGCCCCCGAGCCGACCCGCCCCGCCCCCGTCCAGCCGGCTCCCGCCCACCGAAGCCACGCCCCCGCCCTCTACCCGACCGGCCCCGCCAGCGTTTCCACGGGCAGAGCCGCCGAGTCGCCTTCTTTCCGGGTCAGGCTCGCCAGCTCCTCCGGCGGTTCGGCACCGTCCCGGACGGTCGCCACGTAGGCCTTCGCCTGCTGCAGGCTCAGCCGCGGGGCCTGCTTGCGCAGGTGGCTCATGGCGGCCACGAGGCCGGCCGAGTTCGCGAGCTCACGAACGGCGGCGGCCAGTGCGTCGGGCGGCCTGACGCCCTTGGTCTGCAGGAGGTACTGCTCCTCCCAGCCCTCGTCCAACCACCAGGCGGCGGGGACGTAGTGGATGCTCCCGTCGTGCCGGTCCACCAGGCAGTGGCCGCCACCCATGAGGCTGTCGCTCGCGTCACGGGTGCGGGCGTACTCCGCCGTGTCCCAGAAGGCGAGCCAGCCGACCGCGTATTCCTCCACGTGACAGACGGCCAGCTCGGGTGCCGGCCCTCTCCACGGCCACGTCAGCCGGTCCCTGGCCAGGTAGGAATCGACGAGCTCGACGGCGCGCTCCTTGGAGATCACCGTTTCATTCTTCACCACCGCCCACGGGCGGTGGCCGGACACCGGACGCCGGACGCCGACCACCCCGCCCCGCCCCGCCCCGCCCCCGGCGACACCTCGAACGGATAGCCGCACCCCGGGGGCGATTACCCGGTCCTTCGGTTCGGCGTTGGCCGGGTATGACCATGCTTCAGTCTTCAACGGGCCGAAGGCGTCGCCCGGCGGCGCCGGGTTTCGAAGAATCGGTTCAGCGTCCGCGTGAGCAGGCGCAGCAGGTGCCCGATCCGCCGATCTACCAGGATCTGCTGGCGCGGTGGGCCGATGCCGGCCGGACGCTGCCCGGCCGGCGTGACCCGGAGTGGTCGCGGCTCACGTCCTCCCCGGTCTGGCCCACCACCAGCAGCGGGCTGTACTGACCGCGGTCAGCGCGTCTCAGGGCCCGCCAGGTGGCGGGCGATGACCATACGCTGGATCTGGTTGGTGCCCTCCACGATCTGGAGCACCTTCGCCTCCCGCATCAGCCGCTCGACGGGGAAGTCCGCCGTGTAGCCGTATCCGCCGAGGACCTGCACCGCGTCCGTGGTGACGGCCATCGCCGCGTCCGTGCAGAACAGCTTGGCCATGGCCGCCTGGCGGGAGAACGGCTTGCCCGCGTCCCGCAGCCGTGCCGCCGCGAGGTAGAGCGCCCGGCCCGCCTCGATCTTGGTGGCCATGTCGGCCAGCATGAAGCGCAGCCCCTGGAAGTCCGCGATCGGGTGTCCGAACTGCTTGCGGTCCAGCGCGTACGTCAGGGCCTCGTCCAGTGCGGCCTGGGCGACGCCGATGGCGCAGGCGGCGATGCCCAGGCGCCCGGCGTCCAGCGCGGCCAGGGCGATGGTGAAGCCCTGCCCCTCCTCGCCGATGCGGCGGGCGTCGGGGACCCGTACGCCGTCGAAGTGCAGCTGGGCGGTGGGCGAGCCCTTCATGCCCATCTTCTTCTCGGGCACGGCCGCGGTCAGGCCTTCCGCGTCCCCGGGGACCAGGAAGGCCGTGATGCCCTTGGGGCCCTGGGCGCCGGTGCGCGCGAGGACGGTGTAGAAGTCGGCGACGCCGCCGTGGGTGATCCAGGCCTTGGTGCCGGTGATGATCCAGTCGTCGCCGTCGCGCACCGCCTTGGTGGAGAGCGAGGCGGCGTCGGAGCCGGCGGCCGGCTCGGAGAGGCAGTAGGCGCCCAGGAGGCCGCCGCCGAGCATCGCGGGCAGGTGGGCGCCCTGCTGCTCCTTGGTGCCGTAGCCGGCGAGGCCGTGGCAGGCCAGGGAGTGCACGCTGACGCCGAGGCCGACGGTCAGGCGGGCCGCGGCCAGCTCCTCCAGGACCTGGAGGTAGACCTCGTACGGCTGCTCACCGCCGCCGAATTCCCCGGGGTACGGAAGGCCGAGCAGGCCGGCCTCCGAAAGCAGGGTGAAGACCTCCCGCGGGAACCGGCCGGAGTCCTCCTCCTCGGCTGCCTTGGGGCGGATCTCCCGCTGCGCGATCTCGCGTACGAGGGCGAGGAGGTCCCGGGACTCCTCGGTGGGCAGCTGTCGGTCCACCGGCTGCGGGGCGCGGTCAGTCATGGCGGCGCTCTCCTCCCTGGTCGGGCACGGCGGCGACGCGTGAGGTGTGGGACGCGCCGCCGGGTCTCGGTAATCTCACAGCCGATGTTGCCCTCCCGGGTTACGGAAGGGGCTGTTCAGCGGCTGCGGCGGCTTGAGTATGCCCGATCAGGGGCTTCCCGTCACCGGGGCAAGATCACCGAGTGGATCGAGCGGCTCTTCGGGGCCGGGAGGTGCCGGACACTCCGGGACGAACTCCTCGATCACCTCCAGTGTCGCGCGCAGCTGGCGCACCAGCAGGGCCCCGAGCCCGGTGCGATCGGGCTGGCCGGGGGCGCTCAGTGCCCCGATCCAGTCCAGGGTGGTTCCTTCGACCCCGGAGAGCCAGCCCACGAGGGCGAGCCGGGCGATCGGCGGGAGGGTGCGGCGCCCGTACGCGCCTTCGGCGATGGTGGCGACGAGCTCCTCGCGGACGGCGTCGCGGATGGCAAGGACCTCGGCGTCGGAGCCGACGCCGCCGGTGACGATGGTGCGGTAGGCGGCGCGGTGGTGCTCGGCGTAGTGCAGGTAGGCGTCGATGGTGCGGCGGACGCGCTCGGCGCCGGGGAGGCCGGTGTCGCCGCCGGCCCGGGCGACGAGCTCGGCCACGGAGTCCTCGACGATGGCGAGGTAGTAGCCGCGCTTGCTGTCGAAGTAGTAGTAGATCAGCCCCTTGGCGACGCCCGCGTGTTTGGCGATGTCGTCCATGGAGAGCGCGTCGTACGCAGTGTCGGCGAACAACTTGCGCCCGATGGCTATGAGTTCGGCCCTGCGCGCCTGCGATCGGCCGGTCGTTCCACGCTGTTGACCACTATTCAAGTTCAGCCCTAGCCTCGAACCGCCACGAGACGCCCACCCTAGGGCAGACCCTGCGCGCCGAGCCCGTTTCGCATGTCTCTGCGCATCGGACGACGCGCGGGAGGCGCGGTCTCGCGGTCAGGCCCGAGGGCTCATGTTCCCGGAGCGGGAGGGGCTCAGAGCCAGCCGACCTGGGTGACGAACATGGCGACGACGACCACGAGGGTCCAGCCGAGCACGTGCTCCAGCCAGCTGGAGTCGTCCTTGGGGCCTCCGGTCCGGACGAGGTCCCGGGGCACGGCGATGGGGGCGGCGCTGTCGGCAGTCATGACGTCCAATGTGCCAGCGTTCGCGGCTTTCGCGGTAGGGACGTCGCGGGTGGCATGCATCACGCAAACCCCGACATACAGGGACAGGAACAAGGGCCGGAGGCAGAGGCCGGAACAGGGGCGGGGGCCGACCCCGGCCCACCGGCCCCGACCCACCGGCCCCGGCAGCGGACGGCCGGGCCCCGACCTCTGCGGACGGGACCCGGCGCGCTCATTCATCCGGCGCCTCCTCCGGCGCCCCGGTCAGGCGCGGGAGTCGCGGTCGCGGCTCGCCATGCCCGCCATCGCGAGGCCGAGGCACAGGGCGACACCTCCGGCGATCACATTGCTGACCACCGTTCGCGTCGTGTCCATCTCACCGGCGATGGCCCACGGGGCGATGATCGTCCACGCGCCGAGGGCGACCGCCGTCCACGCCATCGCGTGGGTGCGCTCGTAGGCGGAACCCAGACCGCTCATGCACAGGCAGAAGGCCAGGCCGGCGATCAGGTTGTTGATGGCCAGCGGGGTCAGGCCGCTGAATCCGACGATCCACGGCGAGGCGGCCAGGTACAGGCCCGTGATCAGGGCCAGTGCTTCGACGGCCTGCGCCCGCGGAGTGCTGGTCACCCGCTCGAACCGGGTGCGCATCTCGGCGAGATCGGGGTGGTGCTCGATGCTGGGATGGGTGGTCATGGCCGGCCGCCTCCTACTGAGAAGCCTTTATGTGCCATTTACCCCACTATGTTCCGCTTATCCATACCGCTTGGTCAACGGGAAATTTCGCGGCATTCTCACAGCACCCCCACCGCTCGCAGCGCCCGGAACTGCGTCCGGCTCAGGCGGGCCGGCGCGTAGAGGTAGCAGATGCCGCCGGAGCCCGTGGTGACCTTGCCGGAGACCCCCACGCGCTTGGTGCGCAGCCAGATGTTCTCCCACTCGGCCCGCTTGTAGACGCGGCGCACGGCGGGGTTGTCCCGCGAGTTGGGGTCGTTCGCGATCACGTCCCCGGCGGCGGTGAAGCCGATGACGGTCATCAGGTGGCCGGCGGTGCCGTAGCCCGCGCCCGTGAGCTCGTCGGGGCGGAAGGACTGGGAGGTGATGGCCGGGATGCCGGACCGGACCAGGGTTTCCAGGTCGGTCAGGGAGGTGAGGCGGGTGACGACTCCGGCCAGCCCGCGGTAGGTGGCGGCGTACGCGGCGTTGAAGGGCCAGTTGCCGCAGCCCTTGTAGGCGGCGTCGTAGGTGGAGCGGGCCGCGTGGCAGATCTGCGGGTCGGAGTACTTCGGGTCGACCCAGGTCAGGGCCGAGGGGGCGACCTTGCCGCCCCAGTACTCGATGATCATCTGTGAGGAGGTGGGGCTGCACCAGGCCTCGCCGCCGTTGTCGTACTGGGGGTAGCGGCCGGCGTGGATCTCCTGCGAGTAGCGCGGGACCTTCAGCTCGTGGGCCGTACGGGAGGGGGCGGAGGCCGGGACGGTGAAGCGGTCCGGGACGTCGGAGACCATGGCGCCCGCGAGCCGTACGGTGGGACCGCGCTCGGCGCCGGGCCTGCGGTGGAGGGTGAGGCGCAGCTGCCAGGCGGCGATCCGCAGGCCTGCGGTGGCGGCCGGGGCGTCGAGGGCCAGGGTGTCGGTCCAGACGGTGGACCTGCCGTCGCTCTGGCCGTCCACCGAGGTGCGGCGGATGTCCGCGTCACCGGAGGCCCAGCGGCCCATCACGTACCAGGGGGTGGCGGTGCCGTCGGTGTAGGTGCCGCGCAGTTCGATCTGGATCCAGGTCCCGGCCGGGGTGCGGGCGTTCCAGGAGGCGATGGCCTCGGTGGCCGGCACGGTGGAGCGGTGCACGGGGGAGGTCCAGGTGGCGTACTCCCAGGTGCTCTTGCGGCCGGTGTGGGGGTCGGCGTACTCGGTGCGGCCCACGGCCGTCGCGATCTCCAGGCCGGGGCGGGCGCCGCCGACGGCGGTGGTGCCCTGGTGGGTGCCGGCGAGCCAGTGGCCGTAGGAGTACCAGAAGCGGTTGTCGACGGTGCGGCCCGGGGGCCGTGGGGCGGGAGGGGTGGGAGGGGCCGCCGAGGCGCTGCCGCCGGAGACGGTGGCGGTGGTGGCCGCGGTGGCGACCGCGAGTGCGGCGACGAGTACGGCCCTGCGCGGCGTGGGTTCGGTCATCGCGTGTTCCCCCTGGGTGGGTCGGTACTTCGGCGGCTCTCGGGTGGCATCCGGCCTCACCTTTCCAGTTCCCGGCGGCGGCGGCCCGAAGCCGCGGGTCGTGTCGGGCCTGTCTACGCTGGTCGGGTGGAGTCACAGCAGTCACTTGAGTCACTCGCCCGGGAGCTCGCCGCCCTACCGCCCTCCCTCGGTCCGGTACGCCTGATCGGGATCGACGGGCACGCCGGATCCGGGAAGAGCACCTTCGCGGGGCGGCTCGCCGAGGCGCTGGGGGCGCCCGTGCTGCACCTGGACGACGTGGCCACCCACGAGGAGCTGTTCGGCTGGGAGGAGCGGCTGCGCACGCAGGTGCTGGAGCCGCTCGCCGCCGGACGGCCCGCGCGCTGGGCCCCGTACGACTGGGTGGAACGCCGGTACGGGCCGGAGCGGGTGCTGGAGCCGGCGCCGGTGCTCCTGGTCGAGGGGGTCGGAGCGGGGCGGGCGGCGCTGCGGCCGCGGCTGGCCCGGCTGCTGTGGATGGAGACACCGCGCGAGCAGTCCTGGCAGCGAGGGCGAAACCGGGACGGGCATGAACTTTCCGACTTCTGGGACGGATGGGAGCGCGCGGAGCGCGCGCACTTCTCCAACGATCCTTCGCGCCCCTTCGCCGACACCCTGGTACGCCAGAGCGGTACGGGATACGAGTGGTCTTCCGGGGCCCCTGCGACCGCAGGAACCTCCGCTTCCGTCACCGGGAGTGACGAACTCCCCCGGGCCTGAACGCCCCCGGAAATCCGCTCCGCGGGGGCCCGGCCGACCCGCTTGACCCGGGGCCCGCAGCGGCCTTACGTTCTCAATGCGAGGCCTTCACCGGCCGCCGCGGACACGAAGCCCCCGGTTGTTCCCCCGTGATCGGGGGCTTCGTTCTGCCCGCGAACCCCCTTCCCGGCGGTGTCACGCGAGGCCGATCCTCCCCGATTCTTCACCCTGAGTCACCGGACGCCCCAGGGGCGCACGCCGGAACCGGGCCCGTCGCGCCCTACGTAAGGTGCGTGACCGCAGGTACGATGCAGCCCTGATTTCATCGGCGCAGTGGGCAACTCATGTGCTCGTCACGGAGGTTGCCGCGCACCACGGGGGCAGGCTTGTGGGGGACGTGATGGATTTCGGCACGCCGGGCAGCATGCACGCCCCGGCCGAACTCGCCTGGCTGCGCGGGGTCGACGCCTGCACCATGGGCGCCTATCCGCAGGCCGAGGAGGAGTTCCGGGCGGCCGTACGGCTCGATCCCTCCATGGCTGACGCATGGCTGGGCCTGCACGCGCTGCGGGTCGACACCGGCAACGCGTTACTTCGGATGTACGCCCACCGGGACCGGTTCGGCGAGCAGCGCGCCCGGCATCGGCGGACGCTGAACTCCTGGTACTGGCTGGGCTGGTGGGTGCAGCCGGTGCTGGAGAGCCGGCGGGACCTGCTCCTCGCCCACGCCTCGCACTGGCTGGACGGCCGCCACGTGCCCGAGCTGGACCAGGCGCTGGCCGCGCTGCCGCCGGTGGACACCGACGCGCAGGTGCGGTTCCTGCACGCCTGCCGGGCCTATCTGGTCAAGGACTGGGAGCAGCTGGTCCGGCACACGGAGCCGCTGGTCGACGATCCGCTGCTGGGCATCGAGGCCGGGCTGTTCGGCGGGATGGCCCGGGTCCGGCTGGAGATGTACGGGCAGGCGGAGCCGATGCTGGCGGCGGCGCTGATGCGGTGTCGCAGCGAGCAGCCCCAGCGCAAGGAGCTGCGGTACTGGCTGGCGCGGGCGCGGGAGGGCACCGGGCGCAGTGCGGCGGCGCTGCCGCTGTACCGGGCGGTGCACCGGGTGGATCCCTCGTTCATGGACACCGCGGCCCGGCTGACGGCCATCGAGGACAGCGACGACACCGACGGGGTGGCCGATCTGGCGGGCCTGGCGGGGTACGCGGCGTACGGGGGCTACAGCGGGCACGGCCCGTCCCCGGCCGGCGGGGACTTCGCGGCGGTCGCACTGGGCGGCGGGCCCGTCCAGGACATCGCGGCGGACGGCCAGGCCGAGCCCGATCCGCTGGCTCCGCCCACTCCCCCGCCGGGACGGGTGGAGGGGGCGCGGCGCAAGGCGCCGGTGCCGCCGCAGGGCACGCCCGAAGGGCTGCCGGCCGGGCCGGCGGACCCGGCGGCGCTCGCCGAGGCGCTGGCGGAGCTGGAGCGGATGGTGGGCCTGGAGCCGGTCAAGCGGCAGGTGAAGGCGCTCTCGGCGCAGCTGCACATGGCGCGGCTGCGGGCGGGTCAGGGGCTGCCGGTGCAGCCGCCGAAGCGGCACTTCGTGTTCTCCGGCCCCTCCGGTACGGGCAAGACGACGGTGGCCCGGATCCTGGGCCGGGTCTTCTACGCGCTGGGGCTGCTCGGCGGCGACCATCTGGTGGAGGCCCAGCGGGCCGACCTCGTGGGCGAGTTCCTCGGGCAGACGGCGGTGAAGGCGAACGAGCTGATCGATTCGGCGATCGGCGGGGTGCTGTTCGTGGACGAGGCCTATTCGCTGTCGAACTCGGGCTACAGCAAGGGCGACGCGTACGGCGACGAGGCCCTGCAGGTGCTGCTGAAGCGGGCCGAGGACAACCGGGACCACCTGGTGGTGATCCTGGCGGGCTACCCGGCCGGGATGGACCGGCTGCTTGCCGCCAATCCGGGGCTGTCCTCGCGCTTCACCACCCGGGTGGACTTCCCCAGCTACCGGCCGCTGGAACTGACCGCGATCGGCGGGGTGCTGGCGGACGCGAACGGGGACCACTGGGACGAGGAGGCGCTGGAGGAGCTGCGCAGCATCAGCGCCCATGTGGTGGAGCAGGGCTGGATCGACGAGCTCGGCAACGGCCGCTTCCTGCGGACCCTGTACGAGAAGAGCTGCGCGTACCGGGACCTGCGGCTGGCGGGCTTCGCGGGTGAGCCGTCGCGGGACGACCTGGCGACGCTCCGGCTGCCGGACCTGATGCAGGCGTACGGGGAGGTCCTGTCGGGCCGCGGCCCCCAGGAGCGGCCGGAGCCCCCGGCCCTCTGAGGATGTGGGGCGCAAACGCCTCCGGGGCCCGCCATGGCGGGCCCCGGAGGCGTGCGGATCCGAGCTGTCAGTTCTTCGGCTGGCGGCCGCAGACGAACTCGAGGTTCTGGGGGGTCGTGTTGGCGCACCAGAGGCTGGGCCGCGCCGGCGGCACGAAGACGTACTCGGACAGCTTCATGTTGACCGGAGCGCAGTCCTTCCTGCCCTTGTACGGCGAGTACTTGGGGCACTTCCCGTTCGGCAGCTGCTGCAGGTGGGCGCGGAGCGCGTCCAGGCCGAGGTCCTCTACGCCCGGGTTGGTGGACGGCATGAAGCGGTTGGCCGACCAGGAGCCGCCCATGGTGGCGAACAGGGCGGTCACGCAGATCAGGCCGGCGGCCAGCTGGGACAGCAGGCGCGGGGAGATCCGGGCGGCCCGGGCCGGGGCGACCTCCTGGAGCGTGCCGCGGATCCAGCCGAAGCCGCGCTCGTAGGTGAGCATCAGGCCGAGGACGGCCAGGATGATCAGGCAGTAGAAGATGATCCAGGTGGTGCGCGGGTACAGCTGGACAGCCTGGTTGTGCGCCATGTGGGAGGCGAACCAGAAGCGCAGCAGCCAGGCGCCGGCGAGGACGAAGCCGGCGGTGCGCACCACGATGTTGCGCAGGCCGAGGCCCACGCCGATGCCCACGCCCAGGAGCAGCAGGATGCCGAAGCCGGTCTGGCCGGCCAGCTCGCCGGACACCGGGAAGTTGTGGTAGGTCTGCTCGCCGGCGCGGTCGGACGCCCAGCCCATCACGTAGGCCGGGTCGAGGTAGGTGTTGATGTAGGCGTAGCGGTCCACCGTGGAGGCGCCCAGACGGGCCAGCTGGTACAGCAGCGGCGCGCCGATGACGGCGGCGGTGACCAGCATGGCGCCGAGGAAGGTCAGCGCACGCGTGACGGCGACCCGGCCGCGGCGCCACGGGAACAGCAGCAGGCCGAGGACGAACCCGCCCGGCGCGGCCCACAGGTACCAGCCGGAGTACCAGAGGAACATGACGCCGAACACGATGCCGAAGCCGAGGCCGCGCAGCACCGCTGAGCGCGTGGTGAGCTTGTCGGCCCGGCGGATCTCGCGGAAGGCGGCGGCCAGCAGCGGCAGCAGGACGAGCATGGAGCCGTGGCTGTAGGGGCGGATCGGGTCGAGGAAGACGATCGAGGCCGGTACGGCGATGGCCATCGCCCAGAACGGACGCAGCATCAGTCGCCACGCGACGTAGGCCATCGGTCCGACCAGTGCGCTGAGGATCAGCTGCAGGTCCTTGAGGGCGTGGCCCACGTCGGCGATGCCGTTGTGGAAGGCCTTGGCCCAGAGCGCGAGGAGGGCGGGGAACAGGGGCGGGTAGACGCCCGGCAGGCCCTTGTGGCGCATCATGTCGTTGGCCATGCCCATGAGGTTGCCGGGGTCGCCCTCCTGGCCGCCCAGGCCCCACGGCGTGCCGTGCAGGGCGACCGCGATGCCACCCGCGACGATGCCGGTGGCCAGACCCGCGAGGGCGGCGCACACCAGCCGCTGCGCGACCTGGTAGTAGCGCAGCGTGCCCCGGTAGGCGAGGAACAGCAGCACCGCGAGGACGGGTATGCCGATCAGGGCCGCGTACTGCTGGACCTTGGCGAGGCCGCTGACCTGACCGATCCGGGTGACGGGGTTGACGCTGATGTGCGTGCAGAGCAGCATGAACCCGAGAGCGACGACGACACTGACCACGACCTCCCCCAGCGGGAGGAACCAGCGCTTCTGCGTCCAGCGGTCGAAGCGGCCGCCCGGCCGGGCCGTCGACTTCCCGTCGGACGGGGTGCCTTCGGCGCCGTCCGGCGTGCTGGAGGGGGCGCCGATGATGTTCGGTGCCAAATCCGTCATGTCACATCGCTTCCGTGAAGCGGCACTCTGCCGCAGGTCGGGCCGGCTCGACGGGGCGAGCGAGGTCAGCGGGCGGCGGCCGGGACACCCGGTCGACACGCGTCCCCGGCATGCCGACGGGACTCCACGCCGGACACGCTAGCAAACCGGCATCATGCCCCTTCCGGCCTACTGGCCGAACAGGAGCGCGATCGATCGCGAGGCGGCCGACGTACGGTGACCAGGCCCCGCGTCAACCCGGGGGTACCACAGCCGGAGCCGGACCGGGAAACCAGAAGATCCCCAGGGCCGTAGTGTTCCGTGCCGCGACCCGTGAAGTCCAACTCGAGTACCCGAACCGACGATCCGGCCAGCAAGACGGCCGGGACCCGGTCGCGGTTCACCGGGACGCGCACGAACCGGCTCCGAGTGACCTACTTCACACCCGGCTCCGTCCCGTCGCCTTCGCCCAAGACGTCCGGACCCGCACGCTCCGCCCCCGGATCCTCACGGGCCCGGGGACGGAGCGGCCGACGGCTAGCTGCGGGCGAACGCCCCGCGGTGGGCCGGGTCGCGGACCTCGCCGACGAGCATTTCGAGGACGTCCTCCAGGGCGACCAGGCCGAGGACCCGGCCCCCCGGGTCCGCGACCTGCGCGAGGTGCGTGGCGTCCCGGCGCATGACGCTGAGGGCGTCGTCCAGCGGGACGGTGGCGCACAGCGTGGTCATCCGGCGCCAGACCCGCTGCGGGACGGCCCGCTCCCGGTCCTCCAGGTCCAGTACGTCCTTGACGTGCAGGTAGCCCATGAAGGCGCCGCTGTCGGCACGGACGGGGAAACGGGAGTAACCGGTGCGCACGGTCAGCTGCTCGATCTGCCGCGGGGTCACCGCCGGGCCGACCGTGACCAGCCGGTCCGGACCGAGGAGGACGTCGGTGACGGGGCGGCTGCCCAGTTCCAGCGCGTCCTCGAGCCGCTCCTGCTCGACCGGCTCCAGGAGCCCGGCCTGCCGGGAGTCCTTGAGGAGCCGGCCCAGCTGGGCGGAGGTGTAGACGGCCTCGACCTCGTCCTTGGGCTCCACCTTGAAGAGCCGCAGGACGAGCTTGGCGCAGGCGCCGAGCGCGGTCGTGACCGGCCCGCACAGGCGGGCGAAGGCGACCAGGCCGGGACTGAACCACAGGGCGGTCTTCTCCGGGGCGGCCATGGCCAGGTTCTTCGGCACCATCTCGCCGATCACCAGGTGCAGGAAGACCACGGCAGTGAGCGCGAACGCGTAACCGAGGGGGTGGATCAGGCCCTGCGGTACGTGGACGGCATGGAAGACGGGCTCCAGCAGCCGGGCCACGGTGGGCTCGGCGACCGCACCGAGGGTGAGCGAGCAGATCGTGATGCCGAACTGCGCCGCGGCCATCATGCGGGGCAGGTTCTCCAGGCCGTGGAGCACCTGGCGGGCCCGCTTGGAGTCGGCCGCGAGGGGCTCGATCTGGCTGCGCCGTACGGAGACGAGCGCGAACTCGGCGCCGACGAAGAAACCGTTGGCGAGGACCAGCAGCAGGGCGAAGAGGAGCTGGAGCGCGTTCATCGGGCGGCGCCTTCCAGCTCGGCCTGCTTGGGTTCGAGCACGGCCGCGCCGTCGGCCGCGGACGCGGGCCGGTACGCGCCGGCCGCGGGCACCGCCGCCAGCCGGACCAGCCGGACCCGCTCGGCGCGGTTGCGGCCGACCCGGCGGACGGACAGCTTCCAGCCGGGGAGTTCCGCGCGGTCCCCGGGGGCGGGGATCCGGCCGAGCAGGTCGGCGACGAGGCCGGCGACGGTCTCGTACGGGCCTTCGGGCACTTCCAGTCCTATGCGGCGCAGGGTCTGCACCCGGCAGCTGCCATCGGCATCCCAGGAGGGGCGGCCGTCCTCGGCCGGTACGGCGGCCAGTTCGGGGGTCTCGTCCTCGGCGAAGTCGTGCTCGTCGCGGACCTCGCCGACGAGTTCCTCCACGATGTCCTCCAGGGTGACGACGCCGGCGGTGCCGCCGTACTCGTCGACGACCACGGCCATCGGCTGCTCGCTGCGCAGCCGCTCCAGCAACGGCTGCACCGGCAGGGAGCCGGGCACCAGCAGCGGGGCGACGCAGATCCGGCTCACGCTCGTGCGGTCGCGCTCCGACTCGGGCACGGCGAGGGCGTCCTTGAGGTGGACGACGCCGGTGATCTCGTCGATGCGGTCGCGGTAGACCGGGAAGCGGGACAGGCCCGTGGCGCGGGTCAGGTTGAGCACGTCGGCCGCGGTGGCCGTGTGCATCAGGGCGCTGACCTTCACCCGGGGGGTCATGACGTGCTGGGCCGTCAGCTCGCCCAGCGAGAGGGTGCGGACGAAGAGGTCGGCGGTGTCCTGTTCGAGGGCGCCGGCCTGGGCCGAATGGCGGACCAGGGAGAGCAGCTCGCCGGGGGTCCGGGCGGAGGCCATCTCCTCGGTCGGTTCCACGCCGAGCGCCCGCACGAGGCGGTTGGCCACGGCGTTGAGACCGGCGATGACCGGGCGGAAGGCGCGGGAGAAGGCGTGCTGGGGGCCGGCGACGAAGCGGGCCACCTGCAGCGGCCTGGAGACCGCCCAGTTCTTCGGGACGAGCTCGCCGACGACCATCTGGACGGCGGAGGCGAGCAGCATGCCGATGACGACGGCGACGCCGGGGACGGCTCCCTTCGGCAGGCCGGTCGCCGCGAGCGGCCCGGCCAGCAGTGCGGCGAGGGCGGGCTCGGCGAGCATGCCGACCACGAGGGAGGTGATGGTGATGCCGAGCTGGGTGCCGGAGAGCTGGAAGGACAGCTCCCGTAGGGCCTTGACCACCGTGCGGGCACGGCGGTCTCCGTCGGCTGCGGCGCGTTCGGCCTCGGCTCGCTCCACGGTGACGAGGCCGAACTCGGCGGCGACGAAGAAACCGTTGGCGAGGATGAGGGCGAAGGCCGCCGCGAGCAGAAGTAGCGGGATGGTCATGCCGCCGCCTCCGAGGGGAGGGCGGCGCGGGTACTACCGGACGATCCGTCCATTGCTGGAGGGAGTCACTCCTCAAGTCGCAGGTGCCCACGGGCCACGAGGTCCCGGGGCCGATGGGAGGGCGCACAGCTGCGCCCCGCCACCAGGGTAGTCATTGAGATCCCGGCCGCAACGGTACGCAGCCGTGGGGATCGGCCGACTCAGTGGTCGCCGGTGCCCGTTCCGTGGGTTTCGGCCAGGGCGCGCAGGGCGCGGGCGTCGCCGATCGCCTGCTGCTTGGCGATGCCCGGCTGGATGCCGAGGGCGGGCAGGCTGGTGCCGTCGCTGAGGTCGAGGAACACCCACGGGTCGCCCGGGCGGAGGTTGACCCGCAGGATCTGGGCCCACTCCAGGCGGCGGGTGTTGGTCAGGTTGACGACCGTGACGCCGGTCTCGTCCGCGACCACCTTGGGGCGGCTGAGCAGGACGAGTACGGAGCTCAGCAGGACGGCGGTGAAGACGAAGCTGATCCGCTCGCCCGGGCTGAGGTTCTCCAGCAGCAGGGCGATCGCCGTGATGGTGGCGAACATGGCGAGGCCGACGCCCAGCAGGACGACCCGGGTGCGGGTCGGCCGGAAGGTGACCGGCAGGGTGGGTGGGGCGGGCTGGGCGGCGGACTCGGCCATGGTGGTGCCTTCTGGAGGTGGCGTGCGGGGCGGGCGGTCGGCGTGCCGGGGTGCGGCACGCCGGTCATCCCGGGGCCTAGAGGCGGCAGGCGTGGATCGAGGTGGTGAGGATCGCGCGCGCGCCGAGCTCGTACAGGTCGTCCATGATCCGCTGCGCTTCCTTGGCGGGGACCATCGCGCGGACGGCGACCCAGCCCTCGTTGTGCAGCGGGGAGACGGTCGGCGACTCCAGGCCGGGGGTGAGGGCGACCGCGCGCTCCAGGTGCTCGGCGCGGCAGTCGTAGTCCATCATCACGTAGCTGCGGGCCACCAGGACGCCCTGCAGACGGCGCAGGAACTGCTGGACCTGCGGGTCGTCGGCGTCGGCGCCGTTGCCGCGGATGACGACGGCCTCGGAGGTGAGGATCGGCTCACCGATGACCTCCAGGCCGGCGTTGCGCAGGCTGGTGCCGGTCTCGACGACGTCCGCGATGATCTGGGCGACGCCGAGCTGGATGGCGGTCTCGACCGCGCCGTCGAGGTGCACGACGGAGGCGTCGATGCCCTTCTCGGCGAGGTGCTTGGCGACGATTCCCTCGTACGAGGTCGCGATCGTCATCCCGCTGAAGTCCTCGGGACCGTTCGCCGTGCCGGGGGTGGTGGCGTAGCGGAAGGTGGAGCGGCCGAAGTTCAGCGGCAGGATCTCCTCGGCGCTGGCACCGGAGTCGAGCAGCAGGTCGCGGCCGGTGATGCCGATGTCGAGCTTGCCCGAGGAGACGTAGATCGCGATGTCCTTGGGGCGGAGGTAGAAGAACTCCACCTCGTTCTCGGGGTCGACGACCACGAGCTCCTTGGACTCCTTGCGCATCCGGTAGCCGGCCTCATGGAGCATCGCCGACGCCGGTCCGGAGAGTGAACCCTTGTTGGGGACGGCGATGCGCAGCATGGGGCTTCCTTTGGTGCGTGGATTACGGGATTACGGGCGGGTGTGCGTGCCGGACTCAGAGGTGGGCGTAGACGTCGTCGAGGGAGATCCCGCGCGCCACCATCATCACCTGGACGTGGTAGAGCAGCTGGGAGATCTCCTCGGCGGCGGCTTCCTTGCCCTCGTACTCGGCGGCCATCCAGACCTCGGCGGCCTCCTCGACGACCTTCTTGCCGATGGCATGGACGCCCTTGTGGACGAGCTCGGCGGTGCGGGAGGTGCTGGGGTCGCCTTCGGCGGCCTTGCGCTGGAGCTCGGTGAAGAGCTCCTCGAAGGTCTTGGGGGTCTTGTCAGCCATGATGGTCCTCAGAATACGGGGTTCCCCGTCGCCACTCAGCGCCAGGGTTCGCTGACGGTGCGCAGGGTCATGGCGGTGGAGACGGCGGCGGTGACCGCTTCGTGCCCCTTGTCCTCGTTCGACCCCTCGAGCCCGGCGCGGTCCAGCGCCTGCTCGTCGTTGTCGCAGGTCAGTACTCCGAAGCCGACGGGGACTCCGGTGTCGATCGACACCTGTACCAGGCCCTGGGTGACGCCCTGGCAGACGTAGTCGAAGTGCGGGGTGCCGCCGCGGATGACCACTCCGAGGGCGACGATGGCATCGTAACCGCGACCGGCCAGTACCTTCGCCACGACCGGGAGCTCGAAGCTGCCGGGGACCCGGAGCAGGGTGGGCTCGTCGATGCCCAGCTCGTGCAGGGCCCGCAGGGCTCCGTCGACCAGTCCGTCCATGACCTTCTCGTGCCACTGGGCCGCGATCACGGCGACTCGGAGGTCTCCGCAGTTCTTCACGCTCAGTTCGGGTGCGCCCTTGCCGCTCACAGCTCTGCTCCTCGGTGGTTCGTGGTGGGGTGGGGTGGGGTGGGTGTGGACGTGTGTACGGGTGGTGGTGCGTGCCTACTGGTTGCCGCAGGCGGAGGTGGTCACGGGCCCGTCCAGCCAGGGCAGGTCGTGGCCCATCCGGTCCCGCTTGGTGCGCAGGTACCGCAGATTGTGCTCGCCGGCCTCCACCGGCATCGACTCCCGGCTGGTGACCGTGATGCCGTGCCGGACGAGGGCTTCGGACTTCTCGGGGTTGTTGGTCATCAGCCGGACGTCGTGCACGCCGAGGTCGGCGAGGATCTGGGCGCCGGCGCCGTAGTCGCGGGCGTCGGCGGGCAGGCCGAGCTCCAGGTTGGCGTCGAGGGTGTCGCGGCCGCGCTCCTGGAGCTCGTACGCGCGCAGCTTGGACAGGAGTCCGATGCCGCGGCCCTCGTGGCCGCGCAGGTAGACGACGATGCCGCGGCCCTCGGTCTTGATGCGTTCCATGGAGGCGTGCAGCTGGGGACCGCAGTCGCAGCGCTGGGAGGCGAAGATGTCGCCGGTCAGGCACTCGGAGTGCATGCGGACCAGCATGTCGGTGCCGTCGCCGATCTCGCCGTGGACGAGGGCGACGTGCTCGACCCCGTCGACGGTGGAGCGGTAGCCGTACGCGGTGAACTCGCCGAAGGCGGTCGGCAGGCTGACCTCGGCCTCGCGGCGCACGGTGGGCTCGGCGGAGCGGCGGTAGGCGATCAGGTCCTCGATGGAGATGATCGTCAGGCCGTGCTTGCGGGCGAAGGGGATCAGCTCGGGCAGGCGCAGCATGACGCCGTCCTCGCCGGCGATCTCCACGATGGCGCCGGCCGGGCGCAGGCCCGCGAGGCGGGCGAGGTCCACGGCGGCCTCGGTGTGGCCGTTGCGGACCAGGACGCCGCCGGGCTTGGCGCGCAGCGGGAAGATGTGGCCGGGGCGGACGAAGTCACCGGGCTCGGAGACCCCGTCGGCGAGCAGGCGCAGGGTGGTGGCCCGGTCAGCGGCCGAGATGCCGGTGGAGACGCCGTGGGCGGCGCTCGCGTCGACGGAGACGGTGAAGGCGGTCTTCATCGACTCGGTGTTGTGCTGGACCATCTGCGGGAGTTCGAGCCGGTCCAGCTCGGGGCCCTCCATGGGGGCGCAGATCAGGCCGCGGCACTCGCTCATCATGAAGGCGACGATCTCGGGGGTGGCCTTCTCGGCGGCGATGACGAGGTCGCCCTCGTTCTCGCGGTCCTCGTCGTCGACGACGACGACGGGGCGGCCCGCCGCGATGTCGCGGATGGCCTGCTCGACGGGGTCGAGGCGGAAGGTCTCTTCGGGGATGTCGGGCACGGGCTTGAGGGTGGTCATGCCGTTGCTCCTTCCAGGGCCTGGGCGGGGTTGGTGCGAGAACGCTGGTACCAGTCGTAGGCGCCCCACAGCACGAGGGCGAAGTACACGACGTAGACGAGGCCGGAGAAGGCCAGTCCGTTGTTGAAGGCGAGGGGGACGCCGACCAGGTCGACGAGGAGCCAGGCGAACCAGAACTCGACGAGGCCGCGGGCCTGGGCGACCATCGCGACGATGGTGCCGACGAAGATGTACGCGTCGGCCCACGGGCTCCACGACAGGTTCGGGAAGAGCGTGAAGAGGCCGCCGACGGCGAGGGTGCCCAGTGCCGCGCCGGCCAGGAGCAGTCCGCGCTCCTTCCAGGTGGCGGTGCGCACGGCGATGGAGCCGTCCTGGGCCTTCTGGCGCCCGAGCTGCCAGGCGCGCCAGCCCCACACGGCCACGCCGATGACGAGGAGCTGCTTGCCGACGCCGCCGGCGAGGTGGGCGGAGGCGTAGGCGGCGATGAGGATCAGGCCGGAGAGGAGCTGGGCGGGCCAGGTCCATATGGAGCGGCGCCAGCCGAGCGCGAGCGCGGCGAGGCCCATCAGGTTGCCGATCATGTCGGACCAGATGACCTTCTGGCCGAAGACGGTGAAGGCCTCCGCGTTGAGCCAGGTCAGGGCGCTCACCGGTCGTCTCCCGTCGCGTGGAGCGGGTTCACGCCGGCGGCCAGCAGGCGCTCGACGTACTTCGCGAGGACGTCGACCTCCAGGTTGACCGGGTCGCCGCTCTGCTTGATGCCGAGCGTGGTCAGCGCGAGCGTGGTGGGGATGAGGCTGATGGTGAACCAGTCGGCGGCGGCCTCGACCACGGTGAGGCTGACGCCGTCGACCGTGATGGAGCCCTTCTCGACGACGTAGCGGGAGAGGTTCGCGGGAAGGGCGACCTTGACGATCTCCCAGTGCTCGGAGGGGGTCCGGGAGATGATCTCGCCGGTGCCGTCCACGTGCCCCTGGACCAGGTGGCCGCCGAGCCGTCCGCCGAGGGCCATCGGGCGCTCCAGGTTGACCCGGGAGCCCTTGGTCAGGGCGCCGAGGCTGGAGCGGTTCAGGGTCTCCTGCATGACGTCGGCGGTGAACTCGCCGTCCGCGGTCTCCACGACGGTGAGGCATACGCCGTTGACCGCGATGGAGTCACCGTGCTTGGCGCCTTCGGTGACGAGGGGGCCGCGCAGCCGGAAGCGGGAGGCTTCCTCGAGCTGCTCGACAGCGGTGACCTCGCCCAGTTCTTCGACGATTCCGGTGAACACTCAGTGCTCCTTGGTGGCGGTGGTGGCGGTGGCGGTGACGGGAACTGCGGTGATGCGGAGATCGGGGCCGACGCGGACGGCCTCGGTGATGTCGAGGCGCTGCGCAGCGGAGATGTTCTTGATCCCGGCGTCGGCGAGGGCCGCGGGGCCGGCGCCGAGCAGGGCCGGGGCGATGTAGCCGACGACGCGGTCGACGGCGCCGCCTTCGAGGAAGGCGCCGGCCAGCGTGGGCCCGCCTTCCAGCAGGACGGAGCGCACGCCGCGCCGGAACAGGTGGGTGAGGAGGTCGTGGATGCCGATGCGGCCGTCGTGCAGGGGCAGCCGGAGCAGTTCGACGCCGGGCAGGTGCCGGGTGTCGGCGTCCTCGCCGACGACGAGCAGGGTGGGCGCGGCGTCGTCGAGGATGCGGGCGGTCGGCCGGAGCGCGGCGCGGGTGTCGAGGGCGATCCGCAGGGGCTGCGTGGCGTCCTCCACGCCGCGGACGGCGAGGTGCGGATCGTCGGCGCGCAGGGTGCCGCCGCCGACGAGGACGGCGTCGCTCTCGGCGCGCAGCCGGTGGACGTCGGCCCGGGACTCGGCGGAGCTGATCCAGCGGCTGCTGCCGTCGGCGGCGGCGCTGCGGCCGTCGAGGGTGGCGGCGTACTTCCAGGTGACGTGCGGCCGGCCCAGGCGTACGGAGGTCAGCCAGGCGGCGTTGCCCGCCTCGGCCTCGTCCGCGAGGAGCCCGGCCGTGGTGTCGATCCCGGCCGCGCGCAGGGTGGTGGCACCACCGCTGGCCTGCGGGTTCGGGTCGGAGACGGCGTAGACCACGCGGGCGATCCCGGCGTCTGCGAGGGCCTGGGCGCAGGGCCCCGTACGGCCTGTGTGGTTGCAGGGTTCGAGGGTGACGTAGGCGGTGCCACCACGGGCGGCCTCGCCTGCCGCGCGCAGGGCGTGGACCTCGGCGTGCGGGCCGCCGGCCCGCACGTGCCAGCCCTCGCCGACGATCTCGCCCGCGGCGTCGGTGATGACGCAGCCGACGACCGGGTTGGGGCTGGTGGAGCCGAGTCCACGGGCCGCGAGCTCGATCGCTCGGCGCATGGCACGGGTGTCCGCGTCGGGTGCTGCGTGCGCGGCGTGTGTCGCCACCGGGTCCTCCTGCCTCATCGGGCACGGACTCCGGGGCCTGTCGGGATACGACAGATGAAGCGGTACAGCGCACAGGGGACGCCGAGGCCGGGAAAACGGTTCGACCAGGCACATCCGCAGGGATATGCCGACGAACCGCCGACGGCGGCGTACCGGTGACTGGCCCGCCGCGCACTGCCTCCCATCCGGACTTTAACCGTCGGTCCAGGAATCTCACCTGGTCAACCGGCCGCTGGCTGCGGACGGGTCGCGGACTATAACCGCCGGTTCGGAATTACACCGACCCCGGAGTGCGCTGCTACTGGTACTCCAGCCAGTCTGCCACGGGTGATCGGGCGCCATGCGGGTGATGTGGTGTGGTCTGGCTCACAAAGAGGTGACCGCCGATGCGGACTTTGTCAAGTCGGGCGGGGTTGGTCCAGACCTATTGACGGGGTGGTCTAGTCCTCTTAACGTTCCCTTCATCTTCCGGGAACGGCCCGTCAGATGTGCGCACGTCACGGGCCAACACTCTTCTGCGCCACACCTGTTGCTTCATGTTGTGTCCAGTTGTGTCCTGCATCCTCCCCTCCCCAGGAGGCACAATGCCGTCCCCCACACGTACGAGAGCGATGCTCCTGGCATCCGGCGCAGCGATCGCCGGACTCCTGGTGGGCGGGCTCTCGGCGGGCGTCTCGCACGCGGCCGACAACGAGGGCTGTCGCCCCGACGGGCTGTACAAGACCGCCGGCGTCGACGTCCCCTACTGCTCGGTCTACGACACCGAAGGCCGGGAGAAGATGGGCGCCGACCACCAGCGCCGCGTCATCGGATATTTCACCGGCTGGCGCACCGGCAAGGACGGCGCACCCGCCTACCTCGCCAACAACATCCCGTGGTCCAAGGTCACCCACCTGAACTACGCCTTCGCCCACGTCGGCGCCGACAACAAGATCTCCGTCGGATCGGACGGCGTGAACAACGCCGCCACCGGGATGACCTGGCCCGGCGTCGCCGGCGCCGAGATGGACCCGGCCCTCCCCTACAAGGGCCACTTCAACCAGCTGACGAAGTTCAAGAAGCAGTACCCGAACGTCAAGACGCTGATCTCGGTCGGCGGCTGGGCGGAGACCGGCGGCTACTTCGGTGACGACGGCAACCGGGTCGCCTCCGGCGGCTTCTACTCGATGGCCACGAACGCCGACGGCTCGGTCAACCAGGCCGGCATCGACACCTTCGCCGACTCCTCGGTCGAGTTCATCCGCAAGTACGGATTCAACGGCGTCGACATCGACTACGAGTACCCGACCACCATGAAGGACGCCGGCAACCCGCTGGACTGGCAGCTGGCCAACGCCCGCCGTGCCGGTCTCGTCCAGGGCTACGCGGCCCTCATGAAGTCCCTGCGCGAGAAGCTCGACCGCGCCGGCGCCGCCGACGGCAAGCACTACCTGCTCTCCGTCGCCGCCCCCTCCTCCGGCTACCTGCTGCGGGGCATGGAGACGTTCCAGGTCCAGAAGTACCTGGACTACGTCAACATCATGTCCTACGACCTGCACGGCGCCTGGAACGAGTACGTCGGCCCCAACGCCTCGCTCTTCGACGACGGCAAGGACGGCGAACTCGCCGCCGCCGGCGTCTACTCCACCTCCCAGTACGGCGGCATCGGCTACCTCAACACCGACTGGGCCTACCACTACTTCCGCGGCTCGATGCCGGGCGGCCGGATCAACATAGGCCTGCCGTACTACACCCGCGGCTTCAAGAACGTGCAGGGCGGCACCGACGGCCTGTGGGGCAAGGCCCCCGCGACCACCTGCCCGGCCGGCGCGGGCCTGACCAAGTGCGGCGACGGCGCGGTCGGCATCGACAACCTGTGGCACGACAAGGACACCAACGGGGCCGAGTCCCCGGCGGGCTCCAACCCGATGTGGCACGCCAAGAACCTGGAGAAGGGCGTCGTAGGCGACTACGTCACCAAGTACGGCTTCCCGGCGAACACCACGCTGACCGGCACCTACGTCCGCAAGTACGACTCCACCCTGGTGGCGCCGTGGCTGTGGAACGCGCAGAAGAAGGTCTTCCTCTCCACGGAGGACGAGCAGTCGGTGGCCGCCAAGGCCGACTACGTGATCGACAAGGGCATCGGTGGCACGATGGTCTGGGAGCTCGCGGGCGACTACGCGTACAACGCGGCCAAGGGCCAGTACGAGATGGGCGACACGCTCACCGACACGATGTACCAGAAGTTCAGGTCGGCCTCCCCCTACGGCGCGAAGAAGGCGGGCACCACCGCCCTGCCCACCCAGGCCGTGGACATCCGGACGGAGTTCACCGAGTTCAAGCTGGGCGACTCCAACTACCCGCTCACCCCGAAGCTGAAGATCACCAACAACACGAACGCCACGCTGCCCGGCGGCACCGAGTTCCAGTTCGACTACGGCACCTCGGCCCCGAACAACGCCTCCGACCAGTCCGGCTTCGGCACGACCGTGATCAGCAGCGGCCACACCGGCACCAACGTCGGCGGCCTGAAGGGCGACTTCCAACGGGTCTCCCTGAAGCTCCCGGCCTGGCAGACCCTGGCCCCCGGCGCCTCCGTCGACCTGGCCTTCAACTACTACCTGCCGGTGTCCACGCCCTCCAACTGGACCGTGAAGATCTCCGGCACCACCTACGCCCTCGCCGGCGACCTGGCCCGCGGTACGACGACGGTCCAGCCCGGCGGCGGCACCCAGCCCCCCACCACTCCCCCGACCACCCCTCCCACCACTCCGCCGACCACTCCCCCCACGACCCCGCCGACCACGCCCCCGGGCGGGACCTGCACCAACCCGGCCTACGTGGCGGGCACCGTCTACAACAGCGGCAACGTCGTCTCCCACAAGGGCCGCAACTGGAAGGCCCAGTGGTGGACGCAGAACGAAGAGCCCGGCACCACCGGTGAATGGGGTGTCTGGAAGGACCAGGGCGCCTGCTGACCCCTGCGCCCTGACCGATGGGTGAACGTGAGGACCCGGTGGCCCGGCGGCCACCGGGTCCTCGCTCGTTCCGCCCGTACCCGGCCTCGTACGCTGCACCGGTGATCACACACATCACCGCGTCCGACGCGGACTTCGAGGAAAACCGTCCCCGGATGTTCGGCATCGCCTACCGCATGCTCGGGTCCGCCGCGGAGGCCGAGGACACCGTTCAGGAGGCGTATCTGCGCTGGGCGTCCGCGGACCGCGAGGAGATCGAGCACCCCGGCGCCTGGCTCGCCAAGGTCGTCACGAACCTGTGCCTCAACACCCTCACCTCGGCGCGGGTCCGCCGCGAGGCGTACGTCGGCCCCTGGCTCCCGGAGCCCGTCCTCACCGGGGACGGCGCCCTCGGCCCGCTGGAGTCCGCGGAGCAGCGGGACAGCGTATCCATGGCCCTGCTGGTGCTGCTGGAGCAGCTCACGCCGGTGGAACGGGCCGTCTACGTCCTGCGCGAGGCCTTCGCCTACAGCCACCGGGAGATCGCCGGACTCCTGGACCTCACCGAGGCCAACTGCCGGCAGCTCTACCGGCGGGCGGCCGGCCGGGTGGCCACGGACCGGCCGGCCGCGCCGGAGCCGCGCTTCGCACCGGACCCCGAACGGTGGCAGAGCCTCGTGGAGACCTTCATGACGGCGGCGCGCGGCGGGGACCTGGCCCGGCTGGAAGGGCTGCTCACGGCCGACGTCCGGTTCGTCTCCGACGGCGGCGGCGTGGTCAACGCGGCGCTGCGGCCGATCCTGGGGCGGGAGAAGGTGGCCCGGTTCGCGATCGGGGTGCTCAAGAAGTTCGCCGGGGACCTGCCGGTCAGCGTCGCGGAGATCAACGGGGTACCGGCGCTGCTCTTCGGCGAGACGGCCGTTCTTCTGGTGGAATTCGAGAACGGGCTGGTCAGCGGGCTCAGTACGGTCCTCAACCCGGAGAAGCTGGAATTCCTCCAGCGGCAGCTGTCACATTCCTGAGGGCCGTCCGGTCTCCGCTGCCGAAGGAACCACATCGGCGAAAGGCGGACCCCATGAGCACCATCCTCGTCACCGGCGGCACCGGCACCCTCGGCGTGCTGGTCGTGGACCGGCTCCGGCACGCGGGCCACGAGGTCCGCGCGCTGAGCCGGCACGCCCCGCACTACCCGGTCGACCTGCGGGACGGCAGCGGGCTGGACGCGGCGATGGCGGGCGTGGAGGTGATCGTGCACTGCGCGAGCAACACCCGCGCCGGGGGCAAGGACGACGAAACCGCCACCCGGCACCTCGTCGACGCGGCCCGGCGGGCGGGGACCGTCACCAACCTCGTCTACATCTCGATCGTCGGGGTGGACGTGGTGCCGCTCGGCTACTACCGGACGAAGCTGAAGGTCGAGCGGCTGTTGGAGGCGTCCGGGCTGGGCCTGACCATCCTGCGCACGACGCAGTTCCACGACCTGGTGGCGCAGCTGGTGGACACGGCGGCGAAGCTGCCGCTCGTGCCGGTGCCGATGCCCGGCGGGGTGCGGGTGCAGCCGATCGCCGTAGGCGAGGTCGCGGACCGCCTGGCGGAACTGGCCGTCCCGACCCCGTCGGGCCGGGTCCCGGACATGGGCGGCCCGGAGATCCACACCCTGCCGGACCTGGCCCGCACCTACCTGGCCGCGACGGGCCGCCACCGCCGGGTGGTCCCCGTCCCCCTGGCGGGCAAGGCCTACGCGGGCTTCAAGCGCGGCGGCCACCTGACCCCGTCCCACGCGGTGGGCCACCTCACGTTCGCGCAGTTCGCGGCGGGTCGGGGGCGGTAGGGGGCGGGAGGTCGGGGGTGGGGGTCGGGAGTCGGGAGTCGGGCGGGATCAGGGAAGCGCGGCGGGGGTGTGGGTAGGCGGGAGCCGCTCGGGCGGAATCAGGGAGGCGTATGGGGGTTTCCCGTCAGTCTCATCGTCTCTCCGGTTCGGGCCGGTCCCTCAAGGGCGCTCCTCCTTCGTCGTCGCGTCGCTTCGCGATGGCCTGCGGCCACCCTTGACCGACCGTCCCGCCCCGGACATACGAAGACAGCCGGGAAACCCCCAAAGGAACGGGCCGGGGGATCAAGGATCAGGACGGGGACATCAGAGAAGCGCGAGGAGATCCCGGTGGGCGCGTCCTGGAGACGGGGCCATCCGACCGGTCGCCGGTCGGGGGAAGCGCGCCCGATCGCTACGCGCTCCTCATCTCTCAGCGTCCGACGACCGTCCGGGGCTGGACATAGCCGCCCCAGATCGCTACCCGCCTCCCCCTGACCGCGACCGACGGCCGCCAGGGGCCCACACCTCGGCCATTCCGTCGTAGAACCGGGTCAACGCGAGCATCACCCCCAAACTCACGGATAGATGGGGGCAATTGGGGCAATCTGTCGGCCTTTCTGACCGCCCACCGGCCCTGACCCGCATCCACGACGGAATAGCCGCTGTCCCAGCCCTCTTCACCCCAGCCGGCCGTCAGACGCCCCCCATGGGGAGCGCCTACGGGTCTTGGGCGGCCTATGTCCAGCCCCAGACGGTCGTCGGACGCTGAGAGATGAGGAGCGCGTAGCGATTGGATGCGCTTCCCCCGACACGGGCGCTGGTCTGTGATGGGCCCCGTCTCTCGGACGTGGCTCTTCGCGCCCGACCGGGTCGCGCTTCTCTGGCCGCCCCGTCCTCATCCTTGAACTCCCGGCCCGTTCCTTTGGGGGCTTCCCGGCAGTCTTTCGTTTCTCCGGGGCGGGACGGTCGGTCAAGGGTGGCCGCAGGCCATCGCGGAGCGACGCGACGAAGGAGCGCCCTTGAGGGACCGGCCCGACACGGAGGGACGATGGGACTGACGGGAAACCCCCATACGCTTCCCTGATTCGGGTCGAGCAGATCCCGACTACCCACACCCCCGCCGCACCATCCGGCCCCGACCGACCGGCTCCCGCCCCCCCGAAGCCCCCGCCCCGCCCTACCCCCCGAACAGCACCGCCTGCGCGGCCTCCCGCGCCGCCAGTTCGGCTCCCGCCAGGACCGCCGGGTCGCCCAGGGTCGTGGCGCGGATCTCCGTCGGGACCGGGGTCAGTTTCGCCACTCGGTGGGCGACCCGGGCGGCCAGGGCGGGGCCGCCCGCGCGGCCCAGTTCTCCCGCCAGGACCACGCAGCCCGGGTCCAGGATCGCCGCGGCCGCCGCCGCGCCCAGCGCGAGCCGTTCGGCCAGGGCTTCGAGGAAGGCCTCCCCCGCGGCTCCGGCCACGGCCTCCTCCGCCGGGCCCGCGAAGCCGTGGGCGCGCGCCAGCGCGGTCACGGCTTCGCGGCCCACCAGGGCGTGGAACCCGCCCGCGCAGTCCTCGGCCGACGGCAGGCCGGCGGTGCCCGGGACCGGGAGGAAGCCGATCTCGCCCGCGCCGCCGGAGGCGCCCCGGCGCAGCCGGCCGTCCAGGACCACGGCCGCGCCCACGCCCGCGCCGAGCCACAGCAGGACGAAGGAGTCCAGGTCGCGGGCCACGCCCAGGCGCTGCTCGGCGAGGGCGGCCAGGTTGGTCTCGTTCTCGACGACGACCGCGGCGGGCAGGCTGCGCTGCAGGGCGGTGACCAGGTCCCGGTGCCAGGCCGGGAGGCCGCTGGTGTCGCGGAGTTCGCCGGTGGCCGGGGCGACCAGGCCCGGGGCGCCTATGACGACGGTGTGCAGCTCGGCGGCGCCGGCTTCGCGTGCGGTGCGCAGCAGGGCGGCCACCGCGTCCTCGGGGGCGCCGACGGGCAGGGCGGCTTCGGCGAGGGGGCGGCCCAGGAGGTCGGTGACGACGGCGGTGACCCGGTCGGTGCGCACGTCGAGGGCGGCCAGGTGGGCACGGTCGGCGACGATCCCGTACAGCTTGGCGTTGGGGCCGCGTCGCTGTTCGCCGGATTCGCCGGCTACTTCGACGAGTCCGGCTTCGGTGAGCCGGTCGACGAGGTCGGCGACCGAGGGGCGGGAGAGGCCGGTCATGGTCTTGAGCTGGGTGGCCGTCAGCGGGCCTGATTCCTGGAGGAGTTGCAGGGCGAGGCGGTCGTTGATGGCCCGGGCCGTGCTGGGCGAGGCGGGGGACGGTGCCGGGGTGGTGGTGGGGGCAGGAGTCACGGAGCCCATCCTAGGGAGTCGGGCCCATTATCTATCAGGCAGGGTCCCTGATAGTTTAATCGTCATGACCGGGGACACCGACCTCAGCCCGGCGCGCCTGCGCCATGCCCGCTACGCCATCGCCGCCGTCTTCTGCACCCACGGTGCCGTCACCGGCTCCTTCGCCACACGGATCCCCTGGATCCAGGAGCACGCCCAGCTCAGCGCGGGCACCCTGGGCCTGGCCCTGGCCGCCCCCGCCGTGGGCGCCGCCCTCGCGATGCCGCTGGCGGGCCGGATCAACCACTGGCTCGGAGCACGCGCGGCACTGCGGGCCCTGCTCTCGCTCTGGACCCTCTCGCTGATCCTGCCGAGCGTCGCCCCGAACCTGCCCACCCTCTGCTTCGCGCTCTTCGTCTACGGGGCCACCGCCGGCATGTCGGACGTGGCGATGAACGCGCTGGGCGTGGAGACGGAGAACCGGCTGGGCCGCTCGATCATGTCCTCGCTGCACGGCATGTGGAGCGTAGGTGCGCTGCTCGGCTCGGCCGCGGGTACCGTCGCCGCGCACGCCGGGGCGGACGCCCGGCTGCACCACCTGGTCGCCGCGCTGGTCCTGACGGCGGTCGGGCTGTTCGCCGTACAGGGCGTGCTGGACCTGAGGGCCGACCAGGGGGCGCAGGCGCCGCCGCACTTCGCGCTGCCGCCGAAGTCGGCGCTGCTGATCGGGGCCGTCGGGTTCTGCGCGGTCTTCGCCGAGGGCGCGAGCCTGGACTGGTCGGCGGTCTACCTGCGGGACGTCCTGCACACGGACGCGGGTCTGGCGGCGGCCTCCACCACCGCCTTCGCGCTCACCATGGCCCTGGCCCGGCTGGTCGGGGACCGGGTGGTGGACCGGTTCGGGGCGGTGCGCACGGTACGGGCGGGCGGAGTGGTGGCCACCGCGGGCGGTCTGCTGGTGGTCGGGGTCCGCCATCCGGCGGGCGCGCTGGCCGGGTTCGGGCTGATCGGGCTCGGGATCGCGGTGGTGGTGCCGCTGGCCTTCGCGGCGGCGGGGCGCAGCGGGCCGGCCCCGGCGCAGGCCATCGCGGGTGTCGCGACGATCACGTACACCTCGGGGCTGATCGCCCCGTCGGCGATCGGCGCGGTGGCGGACGCGACCTCGCTGGTGGTGTCCTTCGGGCTGGTCACCCTGCTGGCGTTCGCGCTGATCGCGGGTGCCGCGGTACTGCGCCAGGGGCCGCCGGTGGGGCAGGCTGGGGGCGATCTCGGTGGGGGGACGGCGAAGTCCGGCCCCACCGGCCTCGACGAACCTGCCCAAACCCGGCCGTAACATGTCGACCGGCCGCAGCGGCACGTACCCGTGCGCTGCGGCCTCGATGTGTGAGCAGCAGCCGGAGAAACGGAGTGGAACATGGGCCTCGGTGTGGGCTGGACCCTGCACGGAGACGGGCGGACCCCCGCCCCCGGGGCGGTGGTCCGGCCGGAGGAGCGTCTGTCGTGGCCGCGGACCGCCGGGCTGGGCGCGCAGCACGTCGTGGCGATGTTCGGCGCGAGTTTCGTCGCTCCGGTCCTGATGGGCCTGGATCCGAACCTGGCCATCATGATGTCCGGTGTCGCGACGGTGATCTTCCTCCTCGCGACGCGCGGCCGGGTCCCGTCGTACCTGGGCTGCTCGCTGTCCTTCGTCGGTGTCGCGGCGGCCATCCGGGCCGCGGGCGGGGACAGTGCGGTGGTCACGGGCGCCGTCTTCGTCGTGGGCGTGGCGCTGTTCCTGGCAGGACTGGTGGTCCAGCGGTTCGGCGCCCGTGTGATCCACACGGCGATGCCGCCCATCGTGACGGGCGCGGTGGTGATGCTGATCGGCTTCAACCTGGCGCCGGTGACGGCGAGCACGTACTGGCCGCAGGACCAGTGGACGGCGCTGCTGACGATGCTGTTCACGGGGGCGGCCGTGGTCTGTCTGCGCGGTTTCTGGTCGCGCATCGCGATCTTCCTCGGTCTGCTCTTCGGGTACGGGATCTCCTGGCTCTCCGACCTGCTCTTCGGGAAGATCCACACCACGCTGGGCGGGGAGGCGGCCGTCGACCACTGGCGGCTCGACCTCTCCGCGGTGGCCAAGGCCGACTGGATCGGGTTTCCGTCCTTCCACGCACCCGCGTTCGAGTGGTCGGCGATCCTGATCGCCCTGCCGGTGGTGATCGCGCTGATCGCCGAGAACGCCGGCCACATCAAGGCCGTGGGCGAGATGACCGGCGATCCGCTCGACGACAAGCTGGGCACGGCGATCGCGGCGGACGGCGCCGCGTCCATGCTGTCCACGGCGGTGGGCGGCCCGCCGAACACCACCTACTCCGAGAACATCGGGGTCATGGCGGCCACCCGGGTCTACTCCACGGCGGCCTACTGGGCGGCCGCGGGCTTCGCGCTGCTCTTCGGGCTGTGCCCCAAGTTCGGTGCGATCGTCGCCGCGATCCCGGGCGGGGTGCTCGGCGGCATCACGGTCATCCTCTACGGGATGATCGGCCTGCTCGGCGCGCAGATCTGGATCAACGGCGGGGTGGACCTGCGCAATCCGCTGAACCTGGTGCCGGCCGCGGCGGGCATCATCATCGGCATCGGCGGCGTGAAGCTACAGATCACCGACACCTTCGAGCTGGGCGGCATCGCGCTGGGCACGATCGTGGTGATCACCGGCTACCACGCACTGCGGTACCTCGCCCCGGCGCACCTCAAGCAGGAGCCCCTGCTCGACGCGGGCACCTCCGCCTACGACGAGGGCCCCGGGGACGGCCAGGACAAGCCCCGTTGACGGGGTTTCGCCCGAACCGGGGAAGCGTACGGCCAAGTTCCCCGGATCCGCGTCGGCGCCTGCGACTCTGCCCCCATGGAAGCGGTGCTGGCGCGGATGCGCGCCCTGGAGGAGCGGCTCCCGCCGCAGGACGGTGTCGCCGTCTTCAACCGGGTCTACCTGACGGTGACGGAGACCCTGCACCGGCGGATCGAGCACGGCGCCTTCCCGGTGCCCCGCCGGGCGGAGACGCTCAGCGTGCGGTTCGCGGAGCGGTACCTGACGGCGGTGGAGGCGGAGCGGGCCCCGGCCTGCTGGCGTCCGCTGCTGCAGTACCGCCGCCACCCCGGGATCCGCCCGCTGCAGCACGCGCTGGCCGGGATCAACGCGCACATCGGCCATGACCTGGCGCTGGCGGTGGTGGCCACGTGCGGTGAACTGGACTGTGAACCGCGGGCCCTGGAGGCGGACTTCGACCGGGTCGGCGACACACTGGTCTCCCTGGAGGAGCACATCCGGGAGGACCTGATGCCGGGCCCGGACCTGTTGGAGATCGCCGACCCGCTGACCCACCTGGTCGGCTCGTGGAGCCTGGAGCGTGCCCGCGCCGGGGCCTGGTCGGCGGCCCGGCTGCTGTGGACGCTGCGCCGGGCGCCGGAACTGGCCGAGGAGTTCACGGACTCCCTCGACGCGGGCGTGGGCCTGGTCGGCCGCTGCCTGCTGACCCCGCGGGGCTGAGACACCCGCCGCCCCCGGGTCGTCGCGGGCCGCCGGATAGGTTCGCCGTATGACGACGCTTCTCCTCGACGGCGGCCCGGTCGCCCCGGACGCCCTGGTCAGCCGGACCGGCGGGGTGCCGACGGCGCCCGCCGGGACCGTGTGGCCGGTGTGCCGCGTGTGTGCGGGACCGCTGCAGTTCCTCGCCCAGATCGTGCTCGGCGACGGGACTCCTGCGGGGCCCGGCGTGCTGAGCCTGTTCATGTGCGCCCACCGGCCGGGGCGGTGCGAGCAGTGGAGCCCGGCCGCCGGCGGCAACCTGGCCTTGCTGCTGCCCGCCGGGGGCCTGGTGTCCGTACCGGCGCCCGACGCGGACGAGGACGTCCTCGGGCTGGGCGCCGTCCGCGCGGCCGTTCCCGTCCCGGCGTCGCCGGACGGCACCGCGCCGGACGGGCGGGCGGTCCTCGGCTCGCTCGGCGGCGAACCGGACTGGCTCCAGGACGACGAGACGCCCGGCTGCCCCGGCTGCGCGCGGCCGATGGACTTCGTGGCGGGCCTGCGGGAGGGGCCGGAGCCCACCACCGCCATGAACTTCGGCTCGGGACGGGCCTACGTCCACGTGTGCGCCCCCTGCGGGCGGGCCGCGCTGCTCTGGCAGTGCTGACCGGATCCCGGACATGAGAACGGGCCGTCCCCGCGCTGCTCACGCGGGGACGGCCCGTGGCCTGGGGACCCGGAGGATCAGTCCTCGGGGAGTTCGACCGGGGCGATGTCGTCGTAGACGTCGCCCGGGCCCGGGTTGGTGGAGTCCGTGGAGCCGCCCAGGTGGTGCATGACGCCCCAGACGGCGTTGAGGGCGGTCTGGACCGCGCCCTCGGCCCAGCCGGCCGTCCAGGAGATGTCGTCGCCCGCGAGGAAGATGCCGCGCTTGTCCTCGGGGAGGCGGTCCTGCATGAAGTGGGTGAACAGGCGGCGCTGGTAGCGGTAGTGGCCCGGGAGGTTGGCCTTGAACGCGCCCATGAAGTAGGGCTCGTCCTCCCAGGAGACGGTGACCGGGTTGCCGATGATGTGACGGCGGATGTCGACCTTGGGGTAGATCTCGCCGAGGGACTTCAGCATGACCTCCATCCGCTCGTTCGCGGACAGCGGCAGCCACTTGAGGCTGTCGTCGCACCAGGTGTACGAGAGGCAGATGACGGCGGGCTTGTCCGGGCCGTTGTCCAGCAGGTACGTGCCGCGGGTCATCCGGTCGGTCAGCGTCATCGACATGACGTCGCGGCCGGTCTCCTCGTCCTTGTCCAGCCAGAACGGCCGGTCGACGGGGACGAACAGCTTGGACGACTCCATGTAGTGGGTGCGCTCGATCGCCGTCCAGTGGTCGATCGGGAACAGCGTGTCGTCGCACTCGATCTTCGACAGGAGCATCCAGGACTGGGCCGTGAAGATCGCGGCGCGGTACGTGCGGATGTCGCCGGAGGAGTCGGTGACCGTGATGCGGTTGCCGGCCGTGCGGTGCAGGCGGGTGACCGCCGGGCGCGGGGTGCCGCCGTGCAGGGAGGACAGCGAGGTGCCCTGGGCCCAGTGCACGATCTTCTCCGGCTCGCGCTCCCACAGGCGCAGCGGCAGCTGCTGCGAGCCGCCCACGATGCCGCGGTGGTGGTCGTCGGCCTCGGTGTAGACGACGCGCAGGATCTCCAGGATGGAGTTCGGGAAGTCGGTGTCCCAGCCGCCCGTGCCGAAGCCGACCTGGCCGAAGATCTCGCGCTTGCGGAAGGACTTGAAGGCCTCCGACTTGCAGAGGAAGCCGTAGAAGGTCTCGTCGTCGAGCTTCTCGACGAGCTTGGCCCAGATCTCGCGGATGCGCGGGACGTCCCGCTCGCGCATCGCGGTGTTCATGTCGGAGAAGTCGGCGCCCTCGTCGAGGCAGGCGTTCCAGGCGGCGGACACGTCGCGGTAGATCTGCGGGAGGTCCGCGATCGTCTCGGCGTAGTGCGTCTCGCCCTTGAGGTCGACGACCGTGGAGGGGGTGGACTCGGCGAGCGGGTTCGGGAAGGGCTCCGTGACCAGGCCGACGAGGTCGATGTAGTGCTGCAGGGCCGTGGAGGACGGCGGGAAGCGCATGGCGCCCATCTCCGCGGTGAGGCCCTCGGTCTCGGCGCCCTCGAAGCCGACGGTGCGCAGGCGGCCGCCGATCTGGTCGGCCTCGTAGACGACGGGCTTGAGGCCCATCTTCATCAGCTCGTACGCGGAGATGATGCCGGACAGCCCGCCGCCGATGACGGCGACCTCGGTGCCGAGTTCGGTCGCCGGTATCTGGCCGAGGCCCGCCGGGTGGGCGAGGAAGTCGTCGTACGCGTACGGGAAGTCCGGACCGAACATGGTGATCGGCGGCTGTCCGTCGCTGTGCGGGACGGCGGTGGTGGGCACCGTGGACGTCATGGGGGTACGTCTCCTTGCGGCAGGGCGGCAGGGCTGGGGGAAGAAAAAGGGACTCAGACGAGGGAGGCGTAGAGCCCGGGTCGGCGGTCGCGCAGGTACGGGTTGTTCTCGCGCGAGGCCGACAGCAGCTCGGGGTCGGCCTCGCCGAACACCAGCTCCTCGCCGCGGCCGGCCCGGGTCCGGGTGACCCCGTCGGGGCTCGCCAGGCAGCTGAGTCCGACGAACTCGAACTCGCCTTCCGGGCCGGTGCGGTTGACGTACGCGATGTACATCTGGTTCTCGAAGGCCCTTACGGGGACGAGCTGTTCGGCGACGAACTGGAACGGGTGCATCTGCGCGGTCGGCACCAGGAGGAGGTCGGTGCCGGCGAGCGCGTGCGCCCGGACGTTCTCGGGGAACTCCACGTCGTAGCAGATCATGATGCCGATGCGGAGGCCGTTCAGGTCCGCCTGGACGACGGGGGTGTCGCCGGGGGTGAAGGCGTCCTGTTCGAAGCAGCCGAAGAGGTGGGTCTTGCGGTAGTTCGCCAGCGCCGTGCCGTCGGGGCCGATGAGCTGGGCGGCGTTGTAGACGACGCCGTCCGCGCCCTCCGGGTAGCCGTACAGGACGGCGATCCCGTGGCGGCGGGCGATCTCGCCGATGGCCTGGGCACTGGCGCCGTCGGCCGCTTCGGCGAGGCCGGGGATGTCCTGGAGGTCCAGCGCGTAGCCGGTCAGGAACATCTCCGAGGTCACGAGGAGCCCGGCCCCGCTCTGTGCGGCGCGCGCCGCTGCCTCGTCGAGCGCCTTGAGGTTCTCGGCGGTGTCGCCGAGAACGCCGGAGCTCTGGAGGAGGGCGGTGCGCAGCGGGGGCATGGGCTACCTCTGTGACAGGCGGGGAGGGGGTCATAAAACGGTACGTTCGCGCGTTCGATCCGGACAAGCCGTGAGCGTTGCGCTCCGCGCATCGATTCGTTGCGTGTTCCCCGACCGACGCGGCGATTCGTTGCGCGGGCGCCCCAAGCCACCTCCAGGCCCCCTGGTGGATCTCGTACGGCCCCTGCTGCGCCCCCGCTGCTAGGAGTCGGTGCGGAAGGCCGGGTGGGCGGCCAGGAAGCGCAGGTCGTCGAGGATGTCGGGGGTGTGGCCGGAGACGACGCGGCCGCTCCAGGTGTCGACGAGGGCCGGGACGGTCAGGGCTCCGTCGAAGTGGTGGCCGGTGGCCTCGTAGGCCAGGCGCAGTGCGGTGTGCTCGGCCGCCCGGGGGTCCGTGCCGAGGACGGTGGCGGTGATCGAGTGGGTCAGGCCCAGCGCGGCGAGGGCGGCGGTGACCTGCTGCGAAGGGAGACAGCCGGCGCGGAGGTAGAGGTGGTAGCGGTGCGGGACGGGGGAGAAACCGGCTCCGATGCGGCCGCGCGGGGCGGGCGCCGGGCCGGTGCGGGGCAGCGGGGTGCGGGGCAGGACGGTGTGCGACATGACTCTCCTGGGGTGGAGGACAACACGGCTGGGCGCCGGGCGGCGCGGTGCGCGCGCCCGGTCCGGGTCACTCGTCTCTGAGAGGGGTCAGCCGCGCGGGCCGAAAGCGCTGCACACCCGCAGGAGGTCGATGTGCAGGCGCCGGGTGAGCCACCAGCGCCGGAGGGTCCGGGATCGCGTGTCGGTGTCCGTGTGCGTATCCGCTGTCCGGACCGTGTCCACCGCCGCCACCCCCGTCCTGTTCTCGGCCGCCCCCGTCCGGTGCTGGTTAGGCTTCCGGTGGCGGGCGCTGTCCGTCATGGCCGTCCCCCGCAGTCTCGTGGCGGCGCCCGGGGCCGTCAAGAAGGCGGTCACGACCCGGACGCCGTCACCCATGGAAGGAGTCCCGCACCCATGTCCCCCGAGAGCGGCACGCTGTGCGGCAGTGAAGTACTCGACAATCCGGTCTGGGCCGCGCTGACCGGGCCGCACCGCGGATTCGCCGAGTTCGCGCCGGCGGGTCTGGCGGCCCGCTACACGCTGGACACGTCCCCGTTCTCGGCGCTCGCCGATCCGCAGGACCCGCGGGCGTGGGCGGATCTGGCCGCGCTGGCCGGGCCCGGGGAGGAGGTCTGGGTGACCGGGCTGCTGACCCCGCCGCCGGGGTGGCAGACGCTGGTGACGGTGCCGGGTGTGCAGCTGGACGGGCAGGGGGTACAGGCCGGGGCGGCGCCGGAGGCGGTGGCGCTGGGGCTCGGGGACGTACCGGAGATGCTGGAGCTGGTGGGGCTGACCAAGCCGGGCCCGTTCCTGGACCGGACGGTCGAGCTGGGCACGTACCTCGGGATCCGTCACGAGGGCCGGCTGGTCGCGATGGCCGGCGAGCGGATGCGGCCGGAGGGCTGGTCGGAGATCAGCGCGGTGTGCACCCACCCGGACCACCGGGGCCGGGGCCTGGCGGCCCGGCTGATACGCGCGGTCGCGGCGGAGGTCCGTGAGCGCGGGGAGCGCCCGTTCCTGCACGCGGCGGCGGCGAACACCGGGGCCGTGCGGCTCTACGAGTCGATGGGCTTCACCCTGCGCCGCAGCCCCCTGTTCCTGGGGCTGCGTACTCCGGAGGCCTAGGCGGGGGCGCCCGAGGTGAAGCGGCGCAGGAGCGGGGAGAGGACGAGGACCGACTTGGTGCGTTCCACGAACGGCTCGCCCGCGATGCGTTCCAGGACGCGCTCGAAGTGGCGCATGTCGGAGGCGAAGATCTGGACGAGGGCGTCCGCGTCGCCGGTGACGGTCGACGCGGACACCACCTCGGGGTATCTCTCCAGTCCTCGCCGGATGTCGTCCGGCGAGGTGTTGTGCCGACAGTAGATCTCGATGAAGCCCTCGGTCTCCCAGCCCATGGCGGCCGGGTCCACGCGGACGGTGAAGCCGGTGATGGCGCCTTCGGCGCGCAGCCGGTCCACGCGCCGCTTGACGGCGGGCGCGGAGAGCCCGACCTCGGAGCCGATGTCCGCGTAGGAGCGGCGGGCGTCCTCGGCGAGGGCGTGCACGATGCGTTCGTCGAGATCGTTCAGTCGCACGGGGGGTGAATCACTTCTGTTCAGCGGCCTCCGCGGCCGGGGCGGCCGGGGCGGCCACAGTGGCCAGGCTGGAACGGCGCATGCCGTAGAAGAAGTAGATCACGAGCCCGACGGCCATCCAGCCACCGAAGTACAGCCAGGTGATTCCGGGCAGCTCCACCATCAGGTAGGCGCAGAGGAGGAAGCCCAGGATCGGGGTGACGGGGAAGAGCGCGACCTTGAAGGTGCGGTTCATCTCCGGGCGGGTCTTGCGCAGGATGACGACGGCCACGTTGACCAGGCCGAAGGCGAAGAGCGTGCCGATGCTGGTGGCGTTCGCCAGTTCACCCAGGGGGATGAAGGCGGCGAGCAGTCCGCAGAAGAGGCAGACGATGATCGTGTTGACGCGGGGGGTGCCGGTCTTCGGGTCGACCTTGGCGAAGGCCTTGGGCATCAGGCCGTCGCGGGACATGGCGAAGAGGATGCGGGTCTGACCGTAGAGGACGGCGAAGACGACGCTGGCGATGGCGACGACGGCGCCCGCGGCGAGGATGACGCTCCAGAAGGAGTGTCCGGTGACGTTCTCCATGATCTGGGCCAGGGCGGCCTCGCTGCCCTCGAACTCCTGCCACGGCATGGCGCCGACGGCGACCAGGGCGACGAGGCAGTAGATCGCGGTGACGATGGCGAGCGACAGCATGATCGCGCGCGGCAGGTCCTTCTTCGGGTTCTTTGCTTCCTCACCGGCGGTGGAGGCGGCGTCGAAGCCGATGTACGAGAAGAACAGCATGGAGGCGGCGGTGCTGATCGCGGTGACGCCGAGCGGGGCCAGCGGGGTGTAGTTGCCGGCCTTGATGCCCATGAAACCGATGACGCAGAAGAGCACCAGCGTCACGATCTTGACGCCGACCATGATCGAGTTGATCCGGGCGCTCTCCTTGGCGCCGCGGAGCAGGAAGACCATGCAGAGCAGGACCACGACCAGGGCGGGCATGTTGATGTAGCCGCCCTCGCCCAGCGGGGCGGAGAAGCCCTCGGGGATGGTGAAGCCGAGGGTGCCGTCGAGCAGCTCGTTGAGGTACTGGCCCCAGCCGACGGCGACGGCCGCGACGGAGACGCCGTACTCCAGGACGAGGCACCAGCCGCAGACCCAGGCTATGAGCTCACCCATGGTGGCGTAGGCGTAGGAGTACGAGGAGCCCGAGACGGGGATCGAGCCCGCGAGCTCGGCGTAGGAGAGCGCCGAGAAGAGCGCGGTCAGGCCCGCGACGATGAAGGCGATGAAGACGGCCGGGCCGGCGATCGGGGTGGCCTCGCCCAGGACGACGAAGATGCCGGTGCCCAGGGTCGCGCCGATGCTGATCATGGTCAGCTGCCACATGGTGAGCGACCGCTTGAGCGCGCCGCCCTCACCCTGGCCGCCCTCGGAGACCAACTGCTCCACCGGCTTGCGGCGGAGCAGCGGGTTGGCGGGCCTGCGGGCCTCGGAAGCGAGCGGTGGCGCCTGGCCGTGGTCGAGCACGAGGGGACTCCTTGTCACTGCGGATCGGGGAGGTCAGGGGAGGCGTCGACCGCGACGATCCGGAGCAGGGCAGGGCCCGTCGAAAGAAGGGTCTGCTCATGGGGGACCGCCGAGCAGGCGATCCGCGCCACTCCACGTACAGCGAGTGAGCCTACGAGCTGAGTGATACCGCCCGTAATGGACCATCCTTGCACATTGACGCACGATCGTTGCGCGGATCCGTCACTGACAGTCGTTTGTTGCGTAGGGATGATCGATCGCTGCGCAGATCGCCGCGGACCCCTTTTCTTGACACTTCGTCAGATCTGCCGCAGCGTGCCGCCATGAACCCGCCCGGAAGCACGTACGGGACACGTACGGGGCCGCCCTGGCCGACCTGACGGCATTGGTCCGCTCCGCGGCGGTGGAACCGGGCCCGGGCGGGGTACGGGTGAACGCGGTGGCACCGGGGGTGGTGCGGACCCCGCGGGCCGCCGCCCCGCCGGGCACCGGGGGTGGCGAAGCACCACGGAGAACGCCCCGCCGGGCCGGGGCAGGCGCTCGTGGCAGGCGGTGGGTCGGCCTGAATTTCCCGTATCCGACGATCGGAGGCGACCAGTGATACCAGCGGGACCAGGTGGACCGGCCGGGCCGGCAGGACCAGGCCTGCCGATCGGGCCGTCGGCCCCGGCGTGGCCGTCCGGGCTGCAGCGCCACCCCGACGAGCCGGAGCCCTGGCAGGACGCGCTGCCCTTCCTGCGCGGGGTCGCCTGGCTGGACCGGGGGCGGCCCGTCCGCGCCGATCCGGCCGACACCATGCGGCTGCCCTGGGACACCGGCGAGCGCTCCACCCTGCCCATCGGCGTCCGGCTGGAGTTCACCACCGAGACCGCGCGGGCGGTGGAGGTCCGCTACCGGGCGACCGTGCCCGGCCCCACCGACGCGCTGCGCGACCTCGCGCACGGCTTCGCGCTGTGGGACCGGCACGGGGTGGTGAACGAGGTGTTCACCGACCCGGCCGCGGAGGCCGTCGTACGGATCGGCCTGGGCGGCGGCACCGGCCCCTTCACCATCCACCCGCCCGAGACCCAGTCCCCGCTGATCCTCGGCCTGCGCGGGATCGGCGGGCCGCTCAGCCCGGCACCGCCCGCCCCGCGCTGGGTGGTGCACGGCGACTCCATCACCGAGGGCTGGTGGTCCACCCGCCCCGCGCACGGCTGGCCCGCCGTCACCGGCCGGGCGCTCGGCTGGGACACCGTCAACCTCGGCTACGCGGGCGCCGCGCGCGGTGAGCTGACCACCGCCGAGCAGCTCGCGGGCCTGCCCGCCGACGTCCTGACGCTCGCCTTCGGCACCAACTGCTGGTCCCGGGTGCCCTTTTCGGCTCCCCTGCTGTACGAGACCACGCGGGCGTTCCTCGAACTGGTCCGCCAGGGGCACCCGCGGACCCCGATCCTGCTGGTCTCCCCCGTCCTGCGGCCCGACGCCGAGCGCACCCCGAACAAGCTCGGCGCCACCCTCGGCGCCCTGCGTGACGCGATGGAGCGCGCCGCCCGGGACCGGATCGCCGCGGGGGACGACCGGCTCGCCGTGCTCCCGGGCCGTGACCTGCTCGGTCCCGAACACCTGGCGGACGGGCTGCACCCCAACGACAGCGGACACCAGGTGCTCGGCCTCGCTGTGGCCACGGCTCTGCGGCGCGCCGGGTTCGGCACGGGGTGAGTGAAACAGCCCACACCGGCCGAGGTGAACAGATCTCCCCCACCGCGGCGTGTCCTGGGCAGAGTTGACGCCATCACGGTGGCGGACACGAAGGACACCACAAGTGGGAGAGATCAAGATGGGCATCAAGCGCGGAACCACCCTGGCCGCGGCCGCGATCGTCGTCGTCCTCGCGGCGACGGCCTGCGGCCCCACGGACGACAAGGCCGCGGACACGACCAAGCCGGTCGGGGCCGCCGCCGCCCAGGACAACGGGAAGGCCCCGGCCGCCGCCGACGGCGCCTACGGCTCCGACGGCGCTGCGGGCGCCGCGGGCGCCTCGGGCGCCAAGCCGGCCGGGCAGCTGGCGGTCGCCCCCAACGACCAGCTCGGCTCGGTCCTCACCGACAGCGCCGGGATGACCCTCTACCGCTTCGACAAGGACACGGCCAAGCCGCCGAAGTCGAACTGCGACGGCGACTGCGAGAAGACCTGGCCGGTGGTCGCCGCGGGCGATGCCACCGCCGCCGCCGGCATGGACCCGGCACTGCTGGGCGAGGTGGTGCGCACCGACGGCAGCAAGCAGCTGACGGTCGCCGGCTGGCCCGCGTACCGCTACAGCAAGGACGCCAAGGCGGGCGACGTCAACGGCCAGGGCGTCGGCGGGGTGTGGTTCGCGCTCGCGGCGGACGGCAAGAAGGCCGCGAAGGGGGCGGCGACCGAAGGGGCGCCGCCGGCCGCGGGCGGCGCCGCCGAGGCCGACGGGAAGCTGTCGGTGGCCAAGGACCCCAAGCTGGGCGACCACATCGTCGATGGCAAGGGCATGACCGTCTACCGGTTCAAGCCGGACACCCAGTGGCCGATGACCTCCAAGTGCGTGGGCGACTGCCTGACCAAGTGGCCGGTCGTCGCGCCGCTGGAGAAGGCCAAGGACAAGGGGATCGCCGAGAAGAACTACTCGGTGCTCAACCGCCCGGACGGCATGAAGCAGCAGAGCGTCGACTGCTGGCCCATCTACACCTTCACCGGTGACAAGAAGCCCGGCGACGTCAACGGCCAGGGCGTGGGCGGCACCTGGTACGCCGTGTCCCCCGACGGCAAGCTCATCACCGTCCAGTAGGACCTGCCCCTCCCTCCCCCCACCCCGTTCGCGCGGCCCTCGCCCTCATCCCCCCTGGGCGGGGGCCGCGCCCTTCCCGCGTTCCCCGTTCCGCCGCGGCCGAGTCCTCCCTAGACTCGGCCGCATGCTGCGCGTACTGGCCGTCGACGACGAGAAGCCGCTCCTGGAGGAACTCCTCTACCTGCTGCGCTCCGACCCCCGGGTGCGCAGTGCGGAGGGTGCCTCGGACGCCACCGAGGCCCTGCGCCGGGTCACCCGGGCTCTGGAGTCCGGCCCGGACGGGGCCGACGGCATCGACGTGGTGTTCCTGGACATCCACATGGCCGGGCTGACCGGGCTGGACATCGCGCGGCTGCTGGCCGGGTTCGCGCGGCCACCGCTGATCGTGTTCGTCACGGCCCACGAGGGTTTCGCCGTACAGGCCTTCGACCTGAAGGCCGTGGACTACGTGCTCAAGCCCGTGCGCCCGGAGCGGCTGGCCGAGGCCGTCCGGCGGGCCTGCGAGCAGCTGGGCCGGTCCGAAGAGGGCCCCGCGGCCGCGGTGGCGGCCGCCGACGCCCCGGTGGCGGGCGTCCCGGCCGTGCCGGCGCCGCGCCGCCCGGTCGCCGAGGTCACCGTCGCCGATCGCGCGCCGGACCAGATCGCCGTCGAACTGGGCGGGGTCACCCGCTTCGTGGCGATCGCGGACATCTCCTACGTCGAGGCGCAGGGCGACTACGCCCGCCTGCACACCGACGAGGGCAGCCACCTGGTCCGGATCCCGGTGTCCACGCTGGAGGAACGCTGGGCGGCGCGCGGGTTCGTACGGATCCACCGCCGTCATCTGGTGGCGCTTGCGCGGATCGACGAGCTCCGGCTGGAGGCCGGGACCACCAGTGTCCGGGTGGGGGCGGCGGAGCTCCAGGTGAGCCGCAGGCACGCACGGGAGCTGCGGGATCTGCTGATGCGGCACGCGACCGGCTGAAACCGGCCGCGCCCAGGCCGTCGCCCGGCCGCCGCCCAGCCCTCGCCCGGCCGTTCCCCGGCCGCCGCCGGGCCGCTCGCCCCCGACCGTCCGGCGCTCGTTGGCGCCGTTCGTCGCGCCGCAAGGGGCGTACGGCGATCCGCCGGAGCCGTCGGCCGCACCGCCGCCCGATCGGCCCTCGGTGCCGTCGCCCCTCTCGTATCGTGGATCTTCCGGCGCGGGAGGAGCGAGATGTCCGAGATCCAGGCGCTGGTCGACGCCCTGAGCGGGCTGCCCCGGTCCCGGCCCGCCGGGCCCGCCGAGGCCGAGGTCCTGCTGGCCCGGCTGCGCAGCGCCGCCGCCCGCTGGGCCGACATCCTGTACGAGGCCCGCGAGGGGGTCCGCGAGCAGGTTCCGCCGCGCGCGGAGGCCGCCCTGACGCTGGCGTTCCGGCGCGCGGAGGAGTCGTACGTGGAGCTGGAGATCGCCCTGCGCGACTGCGCGGAGCACCGCGACCCGGCCCGCTGACGGAGTCTCGGGCGGGGCGGATCCGATGGCTCCGGTGGGTCCGAATCGAGCCTGTCGCCCGGTCAGGGGGCGTGCGTAGACTCCGGACACCCCCCTCCAGCCGAAGGACGCCCGGTGAACCAGACGTACGCGCTGACCGCGGTCGCCGTCGTCGTCCTGGTCACGGTCCTGGTCGGTGCGCTGGGCCTGCGGATGTCGCGGACCACGTCCGACTTCTACGTCGCCTCGCGCACGGTGGGGCCCCGCCTGAACGCGGCGGCCATCAGCGGCGAGTACCTGTCCGCCGCGTCCTTCCTCGGGGTCGCCGGGCTGGTACTGCTCCAGGGGCCCGAGATGCTCTGGTACCCGGTGGGCTACACCGCCGGGTACGTGGTGCTGCTCGTGCTCGTGGCGGCCCCGCTGCGCCGCTCGGGCGCGTACACGCTGCCGGACTTCGCGGAGGCGCGGCTGGAGTCGCTGGTGGTGCGCCGGATCGCGGTGCTGTTCGTGGTCGGGGTCGGCTGGCTGTACCTGCTGCCGCAGTTGCAGGGGGCCGGGCTGACGCTGGAGATCCTGACCGGGGCCCCGCACTGGGTCGGCGGGCTGGTCGTGGCGTTCGTGGTGACGGTGGCGGTGGCGTGCGGCGGGATGCGTTCGGTCACCTTCGTGCAGGCCTTCCAGTACTGGCTGAAGCTCACGGCCCTGCTGGTGCCGGCCTTCTTCCTGATCGCGGCCTGGGCCGGGGACGGCGCGCCGCGGGCGACCTTCGACGCGCCGGCCGTCTTCCGGGAGCACACCTCGGTGACGGTCGCGGAGGACGTGCGGCTGTCGGTGGCGCGTCCGCTGACGGTGACGGTGACCGGGCAGGTGGACGGGCGCGGTTACGTGTCGGTGCCGCTGACCCTGGCCGCCGGTGAGCATGCCGTACGGGCCCACGCGCGGCTGGAGTTCGCCGCGGACACGCCGGTCCCGGACACCCGGGCCGAGGCTCGGCCCGGTGTGTCCACCTGGACGGCGGCGACCTCCGGCGGGCTGCGCGAGTACCGGCTGTACGCCACGTACGGGCTGATCCTCGCGACCTTCCTCGGCACGATGGGCCTGCCGCACGTCGCGGTGCGGTTCTACACCAGCCCCGACGGGCGGACCGCGCGGCGCACCACGCTGGTCGTGCTCGCGCTGGTCGGCGTCTTCTACCTGCTGCCGCCGGTGTACGGGGCCCTGGGCCGGATCTACACCCCCGAGCTCGCCCTGACCGGCGACGCGGACGCGGCGGTGCTGGTGCTGCCCGGGCGGATGGTCGGCGGGGTGCTCGGCGATCTGCTGGGCGCGCTGCTGGCCGGGGGTGCCTTCGCGGCGTTCCTGTCGACGGCGTCGGGGCTGACCATGGCGGTGGCGGGGGTGCTGCACCAGGACGTGCTGCCGGCGCGGGGGGTGCGCAGCTTCCGCTCGGCGGCGGTCGTGGCGATCCTGGTGCCGCTGGCCGGGAGCGTGGCGGCGACGCAGGTGCCGGTGGCGGACGCGGTGGGCCTGGCCTTCGCCGTGTCGGCGTCCTCGTTCTGTCCGCTGCTGGTGCTGGGCATCTGGTGGCGGGGGCTGACCCCGCCGGGTGCGGTGGCCGGGCTGGTCACGGGCGGCGGGGCGGCGCTGGGCGCTGTGCTGGCGACCCGGGCCGATCTGGCGCCGCCGGGCTGGACGCACACGCTGCTGGCGTGGCCGGCGGCGTGGTCGGTGCCGCTCGGGTTCCTGACGATGGTGGCGGTGTCGCTGGCCACCCGGTCGCGGATCCCGGCGGGGACGGCGGCGACCCTGGCCCGGCTGCACCTGCCGGAGGCCGTGGCCGGGGAGCGGGCGGGAGGTCTGCGGTGACCGGGGTGGCACCGGCGGTCCTGGCGTTGCCGGCGGTGGCGGGTGCGGTGCTGCTGCTGGGTGCGGGCTGGGTGGCGGGCCGCCGGCACGCCCTCCGGGGGGAGCGGGCGGCCGGGATGGACCTGGGGACCCCGGTGGAGCGGGCCACCTTCCACACCCTGCACACGGCTTCGCTGGCCGCTCCCCCGCTGCGCGCCGGGCTGACGGAGGACGCCGCCCGCAAGGCGGCCCGGCGGCTGCGGTCGCTGCTGGGCACGGAGGCGCTGTGCCTCACCGACCGGGAGTCGGTGCTGGCCTGGGACGGTCCGGGCGCCGACCACCATCAGCGCCGGGCGATGGCCCGGGTGGCGGTGATGCTTGCATCGGGGCGCAGCCAGAGCGTGCGGACCGAGTGCCAGCGGGCCGACTGTCCGCTGAAGTGGGCGGTGGTGGCTCCGCTCACCGGCGAGGACGGCGTGCTGGGCGCGCTGGTGGCGTACGGCTCGCGCGAGTCGGCGGTGCTGGTGCGGGCCGCGACGGAGGTCGCCCGGTGGGTGTCCGTGCAGCTGGAGCTGTCCGAGCTGGACCGGTCGCGGACCCGGCTGATGGAGGCGGAGATCAAGGCGCTGCGGGCGCAGATCTCCCCGCATTTCATCTTCAACTCCCTGGCCGCGATCGCCTCGTTCGTCCGGACGGATCCGGAGCGGGCCCGGGAGCTGCTGCTGGAGTTCGCGGACTTCACCCGGTACTCCTTCCGGCGGCACGGTGATTTCACCACGCTGGCCGACGAGTTGCGCTCCGTGCAGCAGTATCTGGCGCTGGCCGGTGCCCGGTTCGGCGACCGGCTGAAGGTGACCCTGCAGGTGGCGCCGGAGGTGCTGCCGGTGGCGCTGCCCTTCCTGTGCCTGCAGCCTCTGGTGGAGAACGCCGTGAAGCACGGGCTGGAGGACTCCACCGAGGAGTGCCGGATCACGATCACGGCGCGGGACGCGGGCGCGGAGGCGGTGATCACGGTGGAGGACAACGGGGTCGGGATGGATCCGGCGCTGCTGCGCCGCATCCTGGCCGGGGAACACGGAGGTTCCTCCGGGATCGGGTTGCCCAATGTCGACGAGCGGATCCGTCAGGTGTACGGGGACGCGTACGGTCCGGTGATGGAGACGGGGGTCGGGGCCGGCATGAAGGTCACCCTGCGCATTCCCAAGTACCGTGTGGGCGTGCACAGTTCACCGTCAGGACATCAGTCTCCGCGGCTCTGAGGGCCCGCCGGCGTGGCATCCTGTGACCGGCGCGACGTGACCGGAGGGATCGCCGACGTGCGGGTCGGGCGAGAGCAGCAGCGTGACGAGTTACGGGAATGGGTGCGCGGGGGTGCGGAGGGCCGCGGAGGCCTGCTGATCGTGGAGGGCGAGCCCGGCGCGGGCCGCACCGGATTCGTGCGCGGCGCCCTGAGCGCGGCGGCGGCGCTCGGCTGCCGGGTGCGGTACGCGGCGGCCGACGCCCTCGGGGCGGAGCTGCCGCTGCGCGCCGCGCTGGACTGCCTGCACCCCGGGGGCCCGGACCGGGCGGCCGCCGTCGCACTGCTGCGGGAGGCCGAGGGGGCGGCGCGGCCGGGCGGTGCGCTGCTGGCCGCGATGGACCTGCTGACGGCCCGGGTCGAGGAGTGGTGCGCGCGGCGGCCGCTGCTGCTGGTGCTGGACGACGCGCACTGGGCGGACCCGGCCAGCCTGCTGCTGTGGCAGCGCCTGGCGGGCTGGGCGGTGGCGGGCCGGCTGCCGCTGCTGCTGGTGGTGACCCGACGGCCGCTGCCGGGCCGGCCCGAGCTGGAGCCGCTGTGCGCGACGCCGGGCGGGCGCACGCTCCGGCTGGAGCCGCTGTCCACGGCGGAGACGGACGAGCTGGTCCGGGACCTGCTGGGCGCGGAGCCGGGCCCCCGGCTGCGGGAGGCGGCGCGGCAGTCGGGCGGCAACCCGCGCCTGCTGCGGGAACTGCTCGCGCAGTGGTCCGGGGTCCTGCGGGTCGAGGGCGGAAGAGCGGAACTGCTGCTCCCGGAGGGAGAGTTGCCGCCGCCGCCCGCCTCCGTGACGCGGGAACTGGCCTGGCTGTCGGGGCCCGCGCGCACCGCCCTGCGGCACGCGGCGCTGCTCGGTGCGGCCTTCACCGTCCGCGAGCTGGCCCTCGTACGGGGCAGGCCCGCCCGGGAGTTGCTCACGGAACTGGCAGAGCCCCTGGCGGCCGGACTGCTGGCGGACGCCGGCGGCGGCCGGCTGTGCTTCCGCCACCCGGCGCTGCGGTCGGCGCTGTACGCCGAGACCCCCGAGGCCCTGCGCACGGCCCTGCACCAGGACGCCGCCCGGGCCTTCGCCGAGGCGGGACTGCCCGCGGCCCGGACCGCCGAACAGCTGCTCGGCGGCGGCCTGCTGACGCCCTGGGCGGTGCGCTGGCTGGCGGACTCGGCCCCGGCGCTGATCGCGGGTGCCCCGGGTGCGGCGGCCGAGCTGCTGGAGCGGGCCATCGCGCAGGGCGGCCCGTGGGACCGGGAGACCCGGGACGCGCTGGAGGAGCGGCTGGCGGACGCCGCGCTGCTGCTGCGCCGCCCCGAGTCGGTGGAGCTGCTGGCCGCCCTGCGGGCCCGGTCCACCGACCCCGGCCGACGGGCCGCGGTCGACTTCAAGCTGGTCTCCGCCCTGATGATCCAGGGCGACATGGCCCGCTCCCTGGCGGTGACCGAGCGGGCGCTGGCGGAGGAGTTCCCGTCCGTCGCCCTGCGGCTGCGCCTGGAGGCCTGCCGGGTACTGGCCCTGGCCGATCTGCACCGGGCTGCCGAGGCCCACGCGCTGGCGGGGCCGGTGGTGGCGGCCGCGCGGCGGCTGCGCGATCCGCTGTGCGGGGCGGAGGCCCACCACGCGGCGTCGTACGCCCTGTTCCACCTGGGGCGCGGCCGGGACTCGCTGCGGCACGTCGCGGAGGGGATCGGATGGGCGCGGCGGAGCCCGGAGGCCGACGACATGCGGTTGCTGCTGCTGGCGAACCAGGCGGAGGGGCACATGCGCTTCGACGAGCCGGTGGTCGTGGCAGCCGCGCTGGAAGAGGCGCGGGAGCTGGCCGCGGCGACCCGTTCGACCGGGCGGCTGGTGGTGACGGAGGCCCGGCTCGCCGAGTTCCACTACCGGCTCGGCGACTGGGACGGGGCCCTGGCCGGCCTGACGCGGGCGGACCGGCTGCCCGTCTCGGACGGCTGGCTGCCTGTGGTGGTGCACGGGCTGCGGGCGCTGGTGCTGGGCCACCGGGACGAGCGGGAGGCGGCGCGGGCCGAGCTCGCGGACCTGCCGGCGGACGCCTTCGCCACGCCCACGGCCCGCCGCTACGCCTCCCACGTACTGCTCGCGCGGGCGCTGCTGGCGGAACGGGACGGCCGGCCGTCCGACGCACTGGGCGCGCTGCTGCCCGCGCTGGCGGAGGGTGCGGAGGAGGAGACGGTGTACGAGCGCCCCTGGGTGCTGTCGGAGATCGTCCGGCTGGCGCTGGAGTGCGGGGAGAGTGCCACGGCCCGGGCGGCGGTGGAGTGCTGCGCGCGCTCGGCGCGGGCACTGGCCGACTATCCGGGGCCGGCGCTGGCCCTGCTGCGCTGCCGGGGGCTGTTCGCGCAGGATCCGGAGCTGCTGGAGCAGGCGGTGGCGCGCGGTGAGCGCGGCGGATGGCCGCTGGTGCTGGGCCAGACCCTGGAGGACCTCGCGGTGGCGCGGGCCTGGCACGGGGATCTGGCGGGGGCGCGGTCGGTGCTGACGCGTGCGGTGGCGGTGTACGAGGGTCCGGGTGCCCGGTGGGACATCGCCCGGGCCGATGCCCGGCTGCGGAGCCTGGGGGTGCGCCGGGGCAGCCGGTCGGCTCGGCGCAGACCGGCCAGCGGCTGGGAGGCGCTGACCCCGGCCGAGCTGAAGGTGGCGCTGCTGGTGGCGCAGGGCCGGTCGAATCCGGAGATCGCGAGCGTGCTGTTCCTCTCGCCGAGGACGGTGCAGACGCACGTGTCGCACATCCTGGCCAAGCTGCAGGTCCGTTCGCGGGCGGCGGTGGCGGCTCAGGCGGCGGCGCGGCCACCGGGCGCGGCGGGCACGCCGGGTGCGCCGGGTCCGTAGCCGGGCATGGCGGCGCGCAGGGCCCGTAAGGCGTAGTGGGTACGGGACTTCACGGTGCCGGCGGGCACTCCGAGCTCCGCGGCGGCCTCGCAGACGGAGGCACCTCGGTAGTAGATCTGCACGAGCACGGCGCGGTGCTCGGGGCTCAGCAGTCGCAGGGCCCGTCGGACGTCGAGGGTGGCGACGGCCTGTTCGGTGTGGTCGTCGGCGGCCGGGGAGAGGTCGAGGGCGTCGGGCCCGACCTCGGCGGGCCGCACCAGGCGGGCCCGCCGGGCGTCGATGGCGAGGCGCCGGCCGACGGTGTAGAGCCAGGGCCGCATGGAGGTGTGGCCGCTCTCCAGGGCCTCGGGGTGGGTCCAGGCCCGGAAGAGCGTCTCCTGCAGGAGGTCCTCGGCGCGCTGGCGGTCGCCGAAGGTGAGGCCGAGGAGGAATCCGTAGAGGGCCTTGCCGTGCTCGCTGTGCAGCCGGGCGAGGGCGTGCGGGTCGGTTCTGGTCACGGGGTGCCCCTTCCAGGTCGGGTCACCTCAGCGTGACGGCCCGATGCCCCGGAGTTATCCGCCGCTTGGCGTATCCGGACCCGTCCTGCGCCGAACGGTCCCCCGGTGCGCCGAACGGTCGTGCGGGCTGCCGCTGCGCGGGGCCTTCCCCACCCCGCCCTTCCACCGTTCCTCGGCGCCCCGCCCCGGCAGCGGTGCCGCATGCGGGAACGCCCGTGGCCCTGGGCCGTCCACCAGGGGGACGGCCCAGGGCCACGGGACGGAAGGAACTAGCTCCAGCTGGCGTGCAGCGGCTTGCCCTCGGCGTAACCGGCGGCGGACTGGATGCCGACCACGGCCTTCTCCTCGAACTCCGCGAGGGAGCCGGCACCGGCGTAGGTGCACGAGGAGCGGACGCCCGCGATGATCGAGTCGATCAGGTCCTCGACGCCCGGGCGGGTCGGGTCGAGGAACATGCGCGAGGTGGAGATGCCCTCCTCGAACAGGCCCTTGCGGGCCCGGTCGTAGGCCGACTCCTCGCTCGTGCGGTTCTGCACCGCGCGGGCGGAGGCCATGCCGAAGGACTCCTTGTAGAGGCGGCCGTCGGCGGACTGCTGGAGGTCGCCCGGGGACTCGTACGTACCGGCGAACCAGGAGCCGATCATCACGTTGGACGCGCCGGCGGCCAGCGCCATCGCCACGTCACGCGGGTGACGGACGCCGCCGTCGGCCCACACGTGCTTGCCGTACTTCTTCGCCTCGGCCGCGCACTCCAGCACCGCGGAGAACTGCGGGCGGCCGACGCCGGTCATCATGCGGGTGGTGCACATGGCGCCGGGGCCCACACCGACCTTGATGATGTCCGCGCCGGCGTCGATGAGGTCCTTGACGCCCTCGGCGGCGACGATGTTGCCCGCCACGATCGGGACCTGCGGGTCCAGGGCGCGGATGGCCTTGATCGCGCTGATCATCGACTCCTGGTGGCCGTGCGCCGTGTCGATGACGAGCGTGTCCACGCCCGCGTCGAGCAGCTGCTTGGCCTTGGCCACGAAGTCGCCGTTGATGCCGACGGCGGCCGCGATGCGCAGCTTGCCGTTCGCGTCGGTGGCCGGGGTGTAGAGCGTCGCGCGCAGGGCGCCCTTGCGGGTGAGGATGCCGACGAGCTTGCCGTCCTTGTCGACGGCCGGGGCCAGCTTGCGGTGGCCGGCGTCGAGCTGGTTGAAGGCCTCGCGGGCGTCCATGTCGGCGTCGATGAGCAGCAGCTCCTTCGACATGACCTCGGAGAGCTGGGTGAAGCGGTCGACGCCGGTCAGGTCGTGGTCGGTGACGACGCCGACCGGGCGGCCCTCGGCGTCGACGACGACTCCGGCGCCGTGGGCGCGCTTGGGCAGCAGGGACAGCGCGTCGGCGACCGTCTGGGTGGGCGCCAGCGTGATCGGGGTGTCGAGCACGAGGTGGCGGGTCTTCACCCAGGAGATGACGTCGGTGACGATCTCGATCGGGATGTCCTGCGGGATGACGACGATTCCGCCGCGGCGGGCGACCGTTTCGGCCATCCGGCGGCCCGCGATGGCGGTCATGTTCGCCACGACGAGGGGAATGGTGGTGCCGGTTCCGTCGGGGGAGGACAGGTCGACACCCTGACGGGAACCGACCGCGGAGCGGCTCGGCACCATGAACACATCGTCGTACGTCAGGTCGTACGGCGGCTTCAGGTCATTGAGGAAACGCACGTGCTGAACATCCCAGTCGATCGAAGGATCCGTCTACGCCCCGGCAGGACAGCCGGGGAAACGCACGTACTTCATTCTCCCACGACCTGGCGTTCACGCCGCCCGGGCTGATCGTCCAGGACGGACCGGGCCGGATGGTCGTTTCCTACGGGACCTTGGTCCCGGCGGGCCGGGTCCGGCGGTGGACCGGGCCGTGCCGCCGGGCCAGCGGGAGCACCGATCCGCCGTGCCGGACGGCCGTGAACTCGGCGGCTATGGCCAGCGCGGTCTCCTCGGGGGTGGCGCCGCCGAGGTCGAGTCCGATGGGTGAGCGCAGGCGGGCCAGGGCGGAGTCCGTGACGCCCTGGGCCCGCAACCGTCTCTCGCGTTCGGTGTGGGTGCGCCGCGATCCCATGGCCCCCACGTAGCCCAGGGGCAACCGCAGGGCCAGTTCCAGCAGCGGTATGTCGAATTTGGCGTCGTGGGTGAGGACGCAGACCGCGGTACGGGAGTCCAGGCGGCCCGCGTCCCATTCGGCGGCCAGGTGCCGGTGCGGCCAGTCGACGACGACCTCGTCGGCGTCGGGGAAGCGGGCCCGGGTCGTGAAGACGGGCCGGGCGTCGCACACGGTGACCCGGTGGCCGAGGAAGGCGCCGATCCGGGCGAGGGCCGCGGCGAAGTCGATGGCCCCGTAGACGAGCAGCCGGGGCGGCTCGGCGGCCGATTCGACGAGGAGGGTCAGGGGCTCCCCGCAGAGCCCGCCGGCCGTGCCGAGCTCGGCGGTGCCGGTGCGTCCGGCCAGCAGCAGCGCCCGTACCTGCCGGGCCGCGGCCCGGTCCAGGTCGGGGCCGCCGGCGAGCCCGCCCTCGTAGGTGCCGTCGGCGTGCACGGCGAGGGCCCGGCCCAGCTGGGACGGCGGTCCGGAGACCACCCGGGCGAGTGCGGCCCGGGTGCCCCCGGCGGCGGCGTCGAGCACCGAGCCGAGCACGGGCCGGACCGGGTCGAGCCCGCGCACCGGGGTGACCAGCACGTCGAGGACTCCGCCGCAGGTCAGGCCCACGGCGAAGGCGTCGTCGTCGCTGTAGCCGAACCGGTGCAGGCCGCCTTCGCCGGAGGCGATGGCGTCCAGGCACAGCTCGTGCACGGCGGATTCCACGCAGCCTCCGGAGATGGAGCCGAGCGCGGTGCCCTTGTCGTCGACGGCGAGGGAGGCGCCGGGGCCGCGGGGAGCGCTCCCACTGACGGCGACGACGGTGGCGAGTGCGAACTCCCGCTGCGCGGCGCACCACGCGCGTAGCTCGTCGGCTATGTCGAGCATCAGCGGATGTACTCGCGGCGCGGGGTCTGTCCGGGCAGGTGCGGTCGCGGCGGCAGGACGGCCGGGGTCGCCGGCCGGGCTGTGGCCGCTCTGGGCGGTGCGGCGGTCGCGGCGGCCGACCGGGTGGGTCCGGGGTATCCGTCGGGTATCGGCGGGCGCGCGCCGAGCAGTTTCGCGGCGTGGGCCACGCTGGCGAGGGTGGCGTGGTGGTGCCAGCCCCGGAAGGAGCGGCCTTCGAAGTCCCGGATGCCCACGGGTTCGCAGGTCTCGGCGAAGTCGAGGGAGACGCGGTCGGTGAGCTTGGCGAGCAGGAAGAGCTGGGCGAGCGGCCGGTCTCCGATGTTGGTGATCCAGAACTCGGAGGGCAGCAGCGCGGTTTCGGTCCAGGCTCCGACCAGCAGCAGCGGGGTGGGCGGCGCGGGCACGGGGCGGTCCTCGCAGGGGGTGGCGAAGATCGAGGCCGAGGTCAGCAGGGTCACCGCGCCCTCGGCGCGGCCGTGCCGGGTCCATTCGACGACGCGGCGCTGGGAGCGCAGGGAGTCGATGAGCTCGCGGGCGGGGGCGGTGTGCGGCCCGGGCTTGTACCGGCCGGCGCCGCCGAAGGAGACGGGCAGTGAGCCGTCGACCTTGAAGACGAAGGGGATGTCCTGGAGGGTGAAGGACTCGATGCTCTGGGGGAGGTCGCCGTTGGCGACCTCCATCACCACGGGCCGGCGCTGGAGTTGCCAGCCGGCGGCCATCCGCTGGACGGCGTTCACGGCGTCCTGGGCGGGCGTGAGGGAGCGGGCCGTGTCGGGGATGCCGGCCCGGCGGCGGCGCAGGAGTTCGCTGGTCCAGGGCCCGGGGAGGGTGAGGGTCCATTCGACCGGGAAGCTGGCCTCGCTGGAGGCGAGCCAGATCCCGCTCGCCTGCTGACAGTTGGCGGTGCGGCCGAGCTGGGGGACGAACTGCCGGCCGACGCCGACGGAACGGTCCCCCGCCTTCTCTATGACCATGGGCTGGAGCACCCAGGCCAGGGGGCGCTGTGCGGTGCGTTCGAGGTGCTGGGCGAGGGAGCGGCGGACCGGGGTCCAGTCCCAGGGGGACTTGCTGATGAACTGCTGGAGGCTCTGCTCGACGGAACTGGCCCCTGTTCCGGCGATGTTACGAATTGTTTTCTTCCCGGTGGTCCGCACCAGACCGTTCAGATAAACGCGGGCCCAGTTTCGCTGGTCCCGCCGGGGTAATGATTCGAAGAGAAGAGAGATCAGGACGTCGATCAATTCGGAGATTTCCGTCGTGGAATCCTCCGGCAGGACTACGCGAGCCATCTGGGCCTCCCCCGCGACCAGCTAGATCCAATACCCTACTTGACCGTACAGAACGGCCGTAGGCCCCGGCGGCTACTTCCTGAGGTCGCTGGCAGAATCGAGCCGCTCTTCCTCTACCACGAGGGGGATGGGGATCTGGTTCGCCGCATAGTAGATCGCGATCAGGAAGTGGGCGACAAGTGTGAGTGGTGCGGAGTAGAAGGCCAGCAGGACGGTGAGGGGGTACGCGATGGCCCCGAGGCCGAAGCGCACCCGAGTGGCGCGTGCGCCCTCCTTGTCCACCTGCTCGTGGAAGAGGTGGCCGACCCGGGTGACGTACCACCAGAAGGCCAGGAACGCCAGGGCGTAGGCCACGGTGACGCCGCTGTAGAGGACGGCGGCGGCGTTGGCGGAGCCGCCTTCCTCCATGAGGTGCTCGGCGAGGACATTGGTGGTGTACGGGACCACCGATACCACCATCAGCACCAGGAGATTCAGGAACAACAGGGGGCGGTCCACCCTCCTGAGGTGACTGAAGATGGTGTGGTGATTCACCCACATCACGCCGATGATGAGGAAACTCACGACGTAGGCGGCGTAATGGGGCCACTGTTCCCGGACTCCATGCCAGAACTCCGAGCCGGTTTCTTCCGGAACCTTCAATTCCAGAACAAGGATTGTGATGATGACGGCGAATACGCCGTCACTGAATGCCTCGATCCGCCCGGTTTCGCTTTCCATTGCCTCCCCTTTGCCGCTTCTTGCATATATGCAGCCCGCGCGCGTCATGCCACACATACGGGGAGGGCGCTGCGGCGCCCTCCCCGCACACGCTACCCAGATTCCGGCCTTCAGCTGCCGAATCCGGCTGTCTGGCGCCAGATTCGGCCATCGCGGACGACAAGTGTCCCGAACGCGTGCTCCGGTTCACCGTTCAGGTTCATGATCGCCCGGTAGAAGATGGTGTCTTCGGTCTCGATGTACTCCTGGAGTTCCACGAGCGAGGGCTTCACCGTGAGATAGCCGGTGAACGTCTCGCGAACGGCTTCGATCCCCACCGAGGCTCCTTCGAAGCGCAGCAGCACGGCGTCGTCGGTGTAGTTCTTCATCACCGCCTCGATGTCCAGGGCGGCCAGCGCCTCCATCTGACGGACGAACACCGGGTGCAGCTTGGAGATGTCGTACTTGGCCATGTCGACTCCGTTTCAACGGGGAGAGGTGCCCACGATGGGTTCCGTTTCGGGTGTTGTCGCAGGTGAGGCGCAGGACTGGGCGCTGCCGGCGAAGGGCAGCCGCACGACCATCCGGGTCTCACCGGGACGCGAGCGGGCGGTGATCGACCCGTGGTGGCGCTGGGTCACGATGCGGTAGCTGAGGTGCAGCCCCAGTCCCGTGCCCTTGCCCACGTCCTTGGTGGTGTAGAAGGGTTCGAAGATCCGCGGCAGGGATTCGGCCGGGATGCCGCGGCCGGTGTCGGCGATCTCGACGACCATGCAGACGCCTTCGGCCCGGGCGCGCAGGGTCAGGACGCCGGCGCCCTCCATGGCCTCGGCCGCGTTGTCGACCAGGTTGGTCCACACCTGATTCAACTCGCTGGGGTAGCCCGTCAGTTCGGGCAGGCCGGGCTCGTACTCACGCACGATGCTGATGCCCGCGAGCTTGGAACGCAGGACGACCAGCGTGTTCTCCAGTCCGTCGGGCACCGCGAAGCGCTGTTCGGGCGCCCGGTCGAGGTTGGCGTAATCCCGGGTGGCGGCGACGAGCTGGGAGATCCTGGGACCCGCGGCCCGGAGCTCCGCCGCGAGCGAACGGATCTCCAGCAGCGCCGCCAGGTGGTCCAGGGCCGGGGCGAGGGCCGGCTCCCCCACGCCTTCCAGCCGCTCCAGCAGCCAGCCCAGCTCCAGCCCGAGGTCCGCGACCCCGGATCCGAGCAGGCCGGGCCGTTCGGTGCCCGCCTCCTCGGCCCAGTCGGCGATCTCCTCCTCGGCGTCGGCCTGGGCGAACGGGTCGGTGGTCACCGGCGGCGGCAGCTTGTCCAGTTCGTCGGCGAGCCGGTCGAGGAGCGCGCGCTCGGCGCCCGAGGCGGCCGCACCCCAGGCCTGGGCGGTACGGGTGAGCCGGTCCAGGGCCGGGGCCAGTTCCTGCGCGGCCCGGGCCACGGCCGCCGCCGGGTTGTTCAGCTCGTGGGCGAGCCCGGCGGCCAGGGTGCCGAGCGCCTCCACGGTGGCCCGCTTGCGGGCCTGCACCTCGGAGGACTTGATGCGCCAGGCCAGTACGGGGATCAGTACGGCGGCCACCCCGTGGCAGCGGGTCAGCATCTCGAAGAAGACCGGCTTCGGGTAGGCCACCACCGTGGTCGAAGGGCCGCTGGCGGCCGCGGTGGCCACGTAGGAGCCCTCGGTCAGCAGGGGCAGTTCGCCGGTGAACCGGTGGGCGGCGGACGGCTTGCCGTCGTGCTCCTCGGCAGCGGCGCTCTCCTCCTCGGTGGAGTGCCGGGTGAGCACCTCCTCCCGGCCGTCGACGACCTTGGTGACGACCAGCCCGCCCGAGAGCAGGACGTGGAAGCTGGTGGCCTCCTCGCCGTCCCGGAAGAGGACGTCGCCGTCGGCCAGGATCCGGGGCTCGGACACCGAGACCAGCCAGTCCAGCTGCTCCTCGGTGATCCCGGCGAAGATCTCCAGCTCGCGCAGGGCCGACCGCAGCTCCGGGCCCTTCATGTCCGCCGCGTTCACGCCGCACTCCCCTCGGCCCGGGTACGGGCGGCCAGTCGCAGGGTGGCCAGCAGGGCCAGTGCGCACACGCCGGCCACGGCGGCCATGAAGCCGACCGACGTGCGGTGCAGCCCGTGGATGTTGGTGAGCATCCCGGCGAGGACCGCCGGCACGCTCATCGCGAGGTACGCGAAAACGTATACGGCGGCGGTCAGTTCACCGCGGTGCGCCGGCTGCGCGAGCGTGCTCAGCGCGCGGAAGGAGCCGAGGAACGCGGCGCCCCAGCCGCTGCCGAGGACGGCCGTGGCCACGAGGAACACCGCGGCCGAGCGGATCCCCAGCGCGACCAGCACCAGGCCGAGTCCGGCGAGGAGGCCGAACAGGCCGAGCACGGCGGTGCGCAGCGCCTCGGTGCGGCCGAGCATCAGCTGGGCGGCGGTGGCGGCGCCCGCGAGCAGGGCGACGGTGGCCCCGCCGACCAGGTAGTTGGTGGACTCCAGCAGCGACAGCGCCAGGTGCGGGCCCAGCGAGAGGTAGAAGCCGCCCACCGACCAGACCGCGACGATGGTCAGGACGAGGACGGAGAAGCGGCCGCGGGCGTCCGCCGGTACGCGGATCCGGTGCGGGACCACCCGGAAGCGGCCGCCGGCGCCCGGTGCGCTCTCCCGCATCCGGACCACCCCCACGAGGGTCACGGCGAAGGCCCCGACCAGCAGCAGGTAGCTCAGCACGGTCGGGGCGGGCGCGAACTGGACGAGGAGTCCGGCCCCGATCCCGCCGAGCCCGATGCCCACCGTGGGCCCGGCGCTGTTGACCTGGGCGCCGAGCGCGGGCCTGGACGCGGGGCTGAGTTCCAGCAGGGCCGCGCCCATCGCCCCGGTGGCCAGGCCCACGGCGAGCCCCTGGACGGCACGGGCGGCCAGCAGCAGCCCGAGACCCTGGGCCCCGGCGAACAGGACCATCGAGACCATGGCCAGGACCAGTGCGCCGCCCAGCACCGGGCGCCGGCCCAGGGTGTCGGAGAGGGAGCCGAACAGCAGGAGCCCGGCGAGCACGGTGACCGCGTACAGGGCGAAGACCACCGTGATCGTGCCGGAGGAGAGCCCCCACCGCTGCTGGTAGAGCACGTAGAGGGCGGAGGGCACGGAGGAGGAGAGCATCAGCAGGACGAGGACCGCTCCCACCACCCAGAAGCCGGAGCCTCTGGGCGCACTGGCCGCGTGCGCGGCTGGGTGCACGGTTACCCCCGTGGTCGTCTCGGATGTGTCGGCCACTGCGTCACTCAACTCCCCCGTGATGGGGCCCGTGCCGGGCCCCGTGGTGTGCCCTTCTCGGGCTATCGGTCGAAAGCCTGCTCGGCCCTCTGCAAGGCTCGGGCCGTGAGAACCCCCACGAGATGACCCAGATATTCGGCCGAGGTGCCGCGCCCGGGGACGAAGAGCTCCCTGGGTTCGGCGCGGAAGGCCGCGAGCACGGCCTCCGTGCCGTACGGGCCCCCGCGCAGGCGGTCCTCGACCCCGCGCAGCCGCAAGGGCCGGGAGGTGGCCCCGGTGACGGCGATGCGCGGCCCGCCGGGGGTGATCCGTACGGCGGTGGCGCACACCGGGTAGCGGGTGGCGCGGTCGGCGGTCTTCTCGAAGGCGGCGGCCGGGCCGGCGGCCGGCACCAGCAGCGCGGTGAGGACGGTACCGGCGGGCGCGCTGCCGGCGGCGAACTCCTCGGCCGTCAGGGTGGAACGCCCCCCGGGGCCGGCCAGTTCGACCGCGGCGTCGGCGGCCATGGCGGCGACCGGCAGGTCGGTGGCCCGCCCGGTGGCGGCGAGGTTGCCGCCGACGGTGCCGAGGTTGCGGACCTGCGGGTCGCCGTTGGCGCGGGCCGCGGCGGCCAGTTCCGGGGCCTCGGCGAGCACCAGCGGGTCGGCGGCGAGCTCGGCGAGCGTGGTGAGGGCCCCGATCCGCAGCCGGGTGCCGTCGGGCGTGCGCGAGATGCCGCGCAGCTCCTCCAGCCGCCGGATGTCGACCAGGAGCGCGGCCCGGTCGGCTCCCGCGCGCAGGTCGGGCAGCAGGCTCTGGCCTCCGGCCAGGATCCGGGCGCCGCGCGTCCCGGACAGCAGGGTGAGCGCCTCGTCGAGGTCGGCGGGCCGGACGTAGTCGAACTCGGTGAGGATCACTGGGCTTCCCCTCTCAGGCGGCGCCAGACCTTCTCGGGGGTGAGGGGCATGTCGATGTGCTGGACGCCCAGGTCGGACAGGGCGTCGACGACGGCGTTGACGACGGCCGCGGCGGGCGGGACGGTGGCGATCTCGCCGGCGCCCTTGGCGCCGAGCGGGTTGTGCGGGCTGGGCGTGACGGTTTTGTCGAGCGTGAAGAAGGGCACGTCGGCGGCGCGCGGAAGGGCGTAGGTGGTCAGGTCGGAGCTGACGAGCAGGCCCTGTTCGTCGTAGACGGCGGCCTCCATCAGGGCCTGGCCGAGGCCGTGCGTGATGCTGCCCTCGATCTGGCCGAGGACGATCTTGGGGTTGCCGATGTGGCCGGCGTCGTCGACGGCGGTGTACGACACCACCTCGGTCTCGCCGGTCAGTTCGTCGATCTCGACGACCGCGACGTGCGTGCCGAAGGGGTAGTTGAAGTCCGGCGGGTCGAAGTGGGTGGTCTCGTCGAGGGCGGGTTCGATCTCCGCGGGCAGCCCCCAGCCGTACCACATGGACATCGCCAGCTCGGCGAAGGTCTTGGTGTTCTGCTCGTTGCCCTCTTCGTAGACGCGGCCGCCCTCGTAGACGACCTTGTCCTCGGGGACCCCGAGGAAGACGGCGCCGGCCCGGATCAGCTTGCTCTTGATCTTGCGGGCGGTGAGGGCGACGGCGGGCGCGGCCATGCTGTAGGAGCGGGAACCGTAGGTCCCCTGCCCGTACGGGGCCTTCTGCGTGTCGCCTTCCAGGACCTGGACGGTGTCCGGGTCGATGCCGAGCTCGTCGGCGGCGACCTGGGCGAAGACCGTGCCGTGGCTCTGGCCGGTGGAGGCGGACCCCACGATGACGGTGACCTCGCCGGTCGGGTGGACGCGGATGTTCGCGCTCTCCCAGGTGCCGCCGAGCATGCCCTCCTGGGACATCCGTGTGGAGGGGCCGACCCCGCAGATCGCGACGTAGGTGGCGAGGCCGACGCCGAGCCGCTTGCCGCGGGTGCGGGCCTCGGCCTTGCGGGCGGGCATGTCGGCGTAGCCGGACAGCTCGATGGCCTTGTCGAAGTTCAGCTGGTAGTTCCCGGAGTCGTAGGTCCAGCCGAGGCCGTTGTCGTACGGGAACTTCTCCTTCGGCACCAGGTTCTTGCGGCGGACGGCCGCCGGGTCCATGCCGATCTCGGAGGCGTACCGGTCGACGAGGCGCTCCATGAGGAAGGCGGCCTCGGCGCGTCCGCTGCCGCGCTGGGCGCCGAGCGAGACGGTGTTGGTGAAGGCGGCGTAGACCTCGCAGAAGGCGGCGTCGATGTCGTACATGCCGCTGATGGAGCGGCCCATCAGGGCGGTGGCGACACCGGGGCCGATGGTGGAGGGGTACGCGCCGAGGTTGGCGTAGCTGGTGCAGCGCACGGCGGTGATCCGGCCGTCGCGGGTGCCGGCGAGCGTCACGTGCTGGCGGTGGTCGCGGCCCTGGACGGTGGAGTTCATCAGCCCGGTGCGGGTGTCCACCCACTTCACGGGCCGGCCGAGCGCCTTGGACAGCAGTAGCACCAGCGCCATGTCCGGGTACAGGTACCCCTTGGTGCCGAAGCTGCCGCCGACGGTCGGGGCGATCACCCGGAGCTTGTTGAAGGGGATGCCGAGGACCAGCGCCGAGAGCAGGAAGCGGTGGTTGTGCGGGCCCTGGGTGGAGGCGTAGAGCGTGTACTCGCCGGTGGCCGCGTTGTAGTCGCCGACGGCGCCGCGCGGCTCGATGGGGCTGTTGATGGTGCGCTGGTTGACCAGGTCGAGCTCTACGGTGACCTCGGCCTCGGCGATGGCCGCGTCGGTGCGGTCCTTGTCGCCGCAGGTCCAGTACGCGTTCAGGTTGCCCGGGACGGCCTCGTGCAGTTGCGGCGCGCCTTCGGCGAGCGCCTCGTCGGCGCGGGTGACCACGGGCAGCGGCTCGTACTCGACGGCGATGGCGGCGAGCGCTGCGGTGGCCTGGCGCGGGGTCTCGGCGACGACCACGGCGATGGGGTCGCCCACGTGGCGCACGGTGTCGCCGGTGAGGACCGGGCGGGCGCCGGGAAGTCCGTAGGGGTGGGGCGGGAAGTGGCTCTCGACGCCGCCGGGGATCCAGATGCAGGGCAGCGGCATGACGTCGGTGAAGTCGGCGGCGGTGGCCACCTTGAGCACGCCGGGCAGCTGCTCGGCGGCCTTGGTCTCGATGGAGAGGATCTTCGCGTGCGCCACCGGGCTGCCCAGGATGGCCATGTGGGCGGTGCCCGGCAGGTCGATGTCCGCCACGTACGTGGCCTCGCCGCGCAGCAGCTGCGGATCCTCACGGCTGTCCAGCGGCTGTCCGAGGACGCCGTTCCCCGTGGCCGGGGCCTCCCCCGTCACTGCGGTCATGTCCCTCACACCTCCTGTCCGGCAGCGGTGGACGCGGCGACGGCGGCGGGCTCGGCAACACCGGTGGGCGCCTCGGCCCGGGCGGCCGCGCAGGCGCGCTGCACGCCCCGTACGACGCTGTGGTAGCCGGTGCAGCGGCAGAGGTTGCCGGTGAGCCACTCGCGGATCTCGGGTTCCGTGGGGGCCTCGCCGCCGGCGGTGGAGTCGACGAGTTCGCCGAGGGCCATGACCATGCCGGGGGTGCAGAAGCCGCACTGGGTGCCGTGCTCCTGGCGCAGGGCCTCCTGAAGGCCGGACAGTTCACCGCCGCGGGTGGTCTCGCCCTCGATGGTGGCCACCTCGCCGCCGGCGGCGGAGACGGTCAGGACCAGGCAGCTCTTGACGGACCTGCCGTCGAGCCGGACGACGCAGGTGCCGCACTGGCCGGTGTCGCAGCCGACCTTCGTGCCAGTCAGGCCGAGGCCGTCGCGGAGCCGTTCCACGAGCAGTTCGTTCGGCTGCGCCGAGAACTGCTCGGGTCTTCCGTTCACATTCAGCGTGATATCCATGCCAGCGCCTGCGCTTCCGTGAGCGGCCGGTTGAAAAGGGGCCCGCCGGGCTGTTGGAGAATTCCTCCGGAGTGCAGCGGGCCGGTGTCCACGGGTGCGAATCCCAGATCCGTGATGATTCCCGCGACGATTTCCTTCGCTTTCGCGTCGTCGCCCGCGGTGAAATGCGCCAGGCGTTCTCCGGGGGCGGTGCCGGCGACGGCGAGGGTTTCGAAATGCATGGTGTTCAGGGATTTGACCACCTGGGCGTCGGGGTACCACTCGGCGACCAGGTCGCTGGAGCCGCGCCCGCCGAGGTCGGCGGGGGTGCCGGGGCCGCCGAACGCGTTCGTGGCGTCCACCAGCACCTTGTCCTGCACGGCGTACGGCGGGAGCAGCCCGCGGACACGTTCGAAGGGCACCATCAGCACCAGGAGTTCGGCCCGGTCGGCGGCCTCGGCGGGGTGCGCCGCCGAGGCCGCCCGTCCCAGCTCGGCCACGAGCGGGCCGAGGGTCTGCGGGCCCCGGGCGTTGGCGAGGACGACCTGGTGGCCTGCCGCCACGAGGATCCTGGCCAGGATCGAGCCGATCCGCCCGGTGCCGATGATGCCTGTCCGCATTGCCGCTCCTCGGGAATGGGGGTCTCGGTCGCGCTCTCAGTCCATGCCGATCCAGACCGATTTGGTCTGGGTGTAGCTCTCCAGCGACTCGGGGCCGCACTCGCGGCCGTAGCCGGAGGCCTTGTAGCCGCCGTAGGGCACGGCGGGGTCGTACTGGTTGTAGCAATTGACCCAGACCGTGCCGGCCTTGATCTGCGAGGCGACCCGGTGGGCGCGCCGCAGGTCCTTGGTGTGGACGCCGGCGGCGAGGCCGTACGCGCTGTCGTTGGCGATGCGTACGGCGTCCTCCTCGGTGTCGAAGGGGATGATCGACAGGACGGGGCCGAAGATCTCCTCCTGGGCGATCCGCATGCCGTTGTCGACACCGGTGAAGATGGTGGGCAGGAAGTACAAGCCAGCCGAGAGGTCGTTGGAGGCGCCCTCGGGGGTCCAGCCGCTGCCGCCGGTGCGCAGGATCGCGCCTTCCTTCTCCCCGACCTCGATGTAAGAGCTGACCTTGTCGAACTGTCCGCGGTGGGCCAGCGGTCCGAAGAGGGTGGCCGGGTCGCGCGGGTCGCCGGGCTTGAGGTCGGCGGCCCGGCGGACCAGGCGTTCGACCATCTCGTCGTGGATGGGGCGCTGCAGCAGCAGCCGGGAGCCGGCGGTGCAGATCTCGCCCTTGTTGTAGTAGATGCCGAAGAAGGCGAGTTCCTCGGCGGCGTCGAGGTCGGCGTCGGCGAAGACGATGTTGGCGGACTTGCCGCCGAGCTCCATCGTCACCTTCTTCAGGGTGCCGGCCGCCTTGCGGATGATCGTCTGGCCGACCGAGGTGGAACCGGTGAAGGCGATCTTGTCGATGTCGGGGTGGCCGGTGAGGGTCTCCCCCAGTTCCACGCCCGGACCGGTGATGACGTTCAGCACCCCGTCGGGGATCTCCGCCTCCTGGAAGAGCTCGGCGATCTTCAGCGCGGTCAGCGGGGTGGCCGGGGAGGGCTTGTGGACCACCGTGTTGCCCGCCGCGAGCGCCGGTGCGATCTTCGTCATCGACAGCAGCAGCGGGAAGTTGAACGGGGTGATGGCGCAGACCACGCCCAGCGGTTCGCGCAGGGTGTAGGCGAGCTGGCCGCCGGCCGGGGCGCGCGAGGAGCCGTCGACGCGGGTCACGGCGCCGGCGTAGTAGTGCATGAGCTGGGCGGCCATGGGGGCGTCGACCGTGCTGGAGAACGCGAACGGCTTGCCCATGTCCACGGTCTCCAGCAGGGCGATCTCCTCCAGGTCGCGCTCGATGAGCTCACCGACCCGGTTCAGCCGCAGCGCGCGCTCCTGGGCGGACAGTCTGCTCCAGGGGCCTTCCTCGTACGCCGTGCGGGCGGCGGCGACGGCCGCGTCCGCGTCGACGGCGGCGGCCTGGGCCACCGGTACGATCTCCTGTCCGTCCACGGGGCTGATGTCCGGTTCGGTACGGCCGTCCTGGGCCGGGACCCAGGCGCCGCCGATGAACAGTTTCCCGGGGTTGGCGAGGGGCTGGCCGCTCAGCTCACGCTTGGTCATGGCTGCCTTCCGGTTTCGGGTGCGGGGGGCGGTACTAGCCCTTCGCGAGCTGCCGTAAGAAGGTCTCGGCGAGGGCCTTGGAGGAGTAGGGGTTCTGGCCGGTCGTCAGCTTGCGGTCGACGACCACGTGCGAGTCCCAGATCGCTTCGGCCTTCTCGTAGCGCGCGCCGAGCCGGGTGAGTTCCACTTCCAGGATCAGCGGGAGCCGGCCGGCCATGTTGGTGACCAGTTCCTCGCTGTGCGAGAAGGCGGTCATCCGGTAGCCCTCGAAGGGCCAGCGGCCTTCGCCGTCGCGCAGGGCGAGCAGCGAGGTGTGGCCGTGGCACACGGTGGCGAGCGGCTTGTCCTGTGCGATGACCCAGCGCAGGATCTGGGCGAGCTCGTCGGACTTGGGGAGGTCACCGATGGCGCCGTGACCGCCGCTGACGTACACCCCGTCGTAGTCCGTGATGTCCTTCTCGGTGAGGGTCTCCAGTGCGATGGGGGCTCTCAGCTGGGGGGTGTTCTCGATGACCCGGACGTATTCGGCGGCGTTGGCCGCGTCCTCGTCCGGCGAGCCCTGGGGGCGGACCCACTGGAGGAACTGGGGGTCGATGCTCGTCTGGTCGACCGTCGGCGCCCGGCCTCCGATCGTCGCCACGTCCACGTCGTGGCCGGCCGCCTTGAAGAGCGAGAAGGGCACGACGAATTCCTCGGCCCAGAATCCCGAGGGGTGCTGTTCACCGTCGAGCAGATGAAGTGTGGCTTTGGCCGTCATGACGACGAGAATCTTCATGATTCTCTCCTTGTTCTGGATTCGCTGCCGATTCAACACGCCACCCGCAGGGGGCGTATAGGGGGATGACGTCAGGCCCGCGATACTTCGTCACGTGCGTCCAACGCCGAGATGATGGTGCGGAATTCACCGACCAGGGGGTGGTCGGGGTGGGCTTCGGCAAATATGCGTTCCCCGTACAGGGCCGCCATTTCCGGCGAGTACGGAAGGATTCCGGCCAGTGGCGCCCCGTAGACCGCTTCGGAGCGCCGGCGGGCCGCTTCGCGGTCGATGCCCTCGGGGGCCATGCTCAGGACCAGGGTCCGCCGGCAGGTCAGGCGTCCGGCGAGGGCGATGGTCTCCTCGACCCCGGAGAGGTCGATCCGGTCGGCCCGCGCCATGATCATCAGTACGTCGGCGCTCGCCATGGCGGTCACCGACTCGTTGTTGAGCCCGGCGTGGGTGTCGAGCAGCAGCACGTCGAGGGCGTGGTGCGCGGCCAGCCGGTCGAAGCCCTCCGGCAGCAGCCCCACGTCGTAGCCCCCGGCCATGATCTCGCGCAGGGCGGCCGTACCGGTCCGGGCCGGTACGACGTACAGACCCCCCTGACCGGAAACGGTGCCCGTCTGCTGGGCGGTGGCCTCGATCTCGCAGCGGCCGAGCAGGTAGTCGGTCAGGGAGGGGCCGGGCCCCAGGCGGAACAGCAGGTCCAGGGTGGGTGACTGGATATCGGTGTCGACCACCCCCACCCGGCGTCCCTCGGCCGCGAGGAGCAGCGCGAGGTTCGCCAGTACCGAGGACTTGCCCGTCCCACCGCGGTGCGAGTGCACGACGATGGTGCGGGTCATCTAGGCCACCACCCGGGTGCCGGCACCGTCCGCGCGCGGCCCCCGCGCCGCGCGTGGCCGGTGCAGGGCCAGCATGGTGACGTCGTCGTGCTGTTCGGCGGTGCCGGTGTGCTCGCGCACCGCCAGGTCCATCCGGTCCACCACGTCCTTGCCGCTGACCGGTGGCCCGGCGAGCAGTTCCAGCATGCGGTCGTCGCCGAGGAAGCTGCCGTTCGGGCAGCGGGCCTCGGGGACCCCGTCGGTGAAGGCGAACAGGGTGTCGCCCGGGTCGAGCTGGGCGTAGCCGAGGGTGTAGACGCAGTCGGGCTGGATGCCGACGGCCGGTCCGGTGATGTGGAGGGCGACGGGCGGGCTGCCGTCGGCGGGCAGCAGCAGGGGCGGGTTGTGACCGCCGTTGATGTAGACGAGGCTGCCGGTGAGCGGGTCGAGCACCCCGAAGAAGAGGGTGGCGAAGTAGCCCTGCCGCAGGTGGTTGCGGGTGAGGTAGCCGTTGGTCGCGGTGACCGCGTTGAGCAGCGGGGTGGCGCCGACGACCGGGATCCGGCGGCTGCCGCCGGCGCGGCCGGCGGCGACCAGGTGCTGCAGGCCGCTGTTCTGCGCGGTGTGCCGCAGCAGGGAGCGGATGAGCGCCATGAACAGCGCGGCTCCGACCCCCTTGTCGCAGACGTCGGCGACGACGAAGGCGAGCCGACGGCCGCGGGAGATCTCGAAGACGTCGTAGAAGTCTCCGGCGACCTGCCGGGCGGGACGGAACCGCACGTCGATCTCCCAGCCGTCGGGGACGGGCATCGATTCGGGCAGGAAGCCCGCCTGGATTTCCCGGCCGATCTCCAGTTCCTTCTCGTAGCCCATGAGTTCGGCGCGGGCGTCGGCCTCCCGCAGGGTGCGGCCGAGTCCGGCGCGCTCCGAGCAGCTGTGCAGCCGGGCCCCGACGAGGGCGGGCAGGAAGGGCGGTACGAGGTAGTCGTGCCCGATCCGGACGTGCTCCTCCAGGGCGGCGAACTCCGTCACGGTCCAGACGACCACGATGGGGGCCCCGGCCCAGCGGCGCAGCCGGCGTACGGCCATCCGTACCGCCTCCCCGTCGGACTCGGCCGGGGCGAGCAGCACGTCCGCGACGGGCAGCAGTTCCAGTGCGCCTTCGCGCAGCTCCGCCAGGGAGCGGGTGACGAGTGCCGCGTCCATCGTCCGCAGAGCGTCGAGCAGCTCGGGCGGCGGTGGCGGGTACACGTCGAGGATGATCACGGTCGTGGAGGGCATCGGTCCGTCCCCTCAGCCTTCACAGTCAGGGTGCTGATGTTGCGGCCGTCCCTGTGCGCGTAGCCGAACTCGTCCACGCTGGTCAGTGCCAGGTGGATGCCGAGGCCGCCGATCCGCCGTTCCTCCGGGGGGACCCCGGGGGCGGGCGGCAGGCGGCCTTCGACGGGGTCGAAGGGGGGTGCGGTGTCCTCGATGACGATCTGCACCCCGCCCGGGCCGGAGCGGCCGCGGACGGTGATCCGTCCGTCGCCGCCCCGGTACCCGTGCATCACGACGTTCGTGGCCAGTTCGTCCACGGCCAGCCGGAGCCGGTAGGTGGCGCCCTTGTCCAGGCGCGCCGTTCCGGCCAGCCGCAGGACGAACGTGGCGATTTCGCCCAGTGCCCCCACCGTTGCGGGCACTTCCAGTACGCAGGACGTCCTCGCCAGTTCGACCATGTCAGTCACGGTGGTCACTCATCGGAGAGGACGATGCTCCGGTCGAGCCCGGCGGTCCGGATGGTCCGGGACACAGGCTCTATGGCACCGACCACCTTGATGGTGACGTCGTTCGCGACCTTCTGCTGGGCGAAGACCAGGGAGCGCAGTCCGGCGCTGGCCATGTAGCCGACGCCGGCCATCCTGATCTCGACGGTCTGGGTGCCGTGGCCGGCGGCCTTCTCGATGGTCCGGTGGAAGTCCGGCGCGGTCTTGGCGTCCAGCTCGCCCGTCAGTTCGATCACGGTGGTGTCGCCCTCGATGCTCAGGGACACGGAAAGCGGCATGTCAGGTCTCCTTCGGTCAGGGCGTGTCGAGGTCGTCGCGGTCGTTCGTGCGGCCCACCAGGATCACGACCGAGCGCGGGCCGATCAGGTACTTCCCGGCGTTGTCCAGCTCCTGTTCGGCCCCGGGGGTGCGGATGTCGTACGGTGCCTCGGCCCCGGTGTCGGCGAACAGGTGCCAGCTCCGGCCTCCCGGCAGGGCGGGCAGTTCCAGGTCGTGCGACTCCCAGTGCGCGTTCATGGCCACGTACACCACGTCGTCGTCGCCGGTGCCGCAGCGGGCCACCGCCAGCAGCCGGCTCTCGGCCGACCAGTCGGGCTGCCAGGCCCGCTCCCCGTGCCAGCTGATGTCCGGCAGGCCCAGGTGCTCGCGGACCTGCCCGGTGGGGTGGGCGGTGGAGCGCAGTTCGCGGTGGTGCTTGCGGAACTCGATCATCTCCCGCGTGAACCGGAGCAGTTCGGCGTTGTCGTCGACCTGGTCCCAGTCGAACCAGGAGAGCTCGTTGTCCTGGCAGTACGTGTTGTTGTTGCCCTGCTGGGTGCGCGCGACCTCGTCCCCGGCCAGCAGCATCGGGATGCCCTGGCTGGTGAAGAGGATCGCGAGGGCGTTCTTCATCTGCCGGGTGCGCAGCGTGTTGATCTCCGGGTCGTCGGTGGGTCCCTCGGCGCCGCAGTTCCAGCTGTTGTTGTCGTTGGCACCGTCGTTGTTGTTCTCGCCGTTGGCCTCGTTGTGCTTGTCGTTGTAGGAGACCAGGTCGGCGAGGGTGAAGCCGTCGTGCGCGGTCAGGAAGTTGACCGAGGCAGCGGTGCCGCGGGTGGCGTACAGGTCGGGCGAGCCGGCGATCCGGGTGGCCAGCTCGCCGGTGACGCCGGGGTCGCCCTTGAGGAAGCTGCGCACGGTGTCGCGGTACTTGCCGTTCCACTCGGCCCAGCGGCCGTACGCCGGGAAGTTGCCGACCTCGTAGAGGCCGCCGGCGTCCCAGGCCTCGGCGATGAGCTTGGTGTGCCGCAGGACCGGGTCGTAGGCGAGCAGTTCCAGCAGCGGCGGGTTGGGCAGCGGGGTGCCGTCCAGGGCCCGGCCGAGGATGGCCGCCAGGTCGAAGCGGAAGCCGTCGATGTGGTAGTCGGCGACCCAGTGGCGCAGGCAGTCGAGCACGTAGTTGCGCACGACGGGGTGGTTGCAGTTGACGGTGTTGCCGGTGCCGCTGAAGTTGAAGTAGTACCCCTCGGGCGTGAGCATGTAGTACGTGGCGTTGTCGAGCCCCTTGAAGGAGATCGTCGGACCCTGCTCGTTGCCCTCGGCGGTGTGGTTGAAGACGACGTCGAGGATGACCTCGATGCCGGCCGCGTGCAGGTCCTTGATCAGGGTGCGGAACTCGTCGCCCTGCATGCCGTAGCGTCCGGTGGCCGCGTAGCCGGCCTTGGGCGCGAAGAACGAGACGGTGTTGTAGCCCCAGTAGTCGAAGAGCTGCTCGCCCGTCTCCGGGTTGGTGCGCGGGTTGTCGCTCTCGTCGAACTCGAACACCGGGAGCAGCTCGATGCAGTTGATCCCGAGTTCCTTCAGGTACGGGATCTTCTCGCGCAGCCCCGCGAACGTGCCGGGTGCGGTGACCTGCGAGGACGGGTGCCGGGTGAAGCCTCGCACGTGGGTCTCGTACACGACGAGGTCCTCGGCGGGGATGCCCAGCGGGGTGTCGTCGCCCCAGTCGAAGTCCTGGAGGCAGACGCGGGAGCGGTACTGGTAGCCGCGGCTGCGGTCGGGCTCCACGCCCCACACGTCCCGGCCGGCGATCAGCCGCGCGTACGGGTCGGAGAGCACCTGCCGGGCGTCGAAGCGGTGGCCGGTGACCGGGTCGTAGGGGCCGTCGGCCCGGTACCCGTACTCGATGTTCTCGTGGTCGAGGCCGAAGACGGTCATGGCGAAGACGCTGCCGGTGCGGAATTCCTCGGGGAACTCCAGTTCGGCCATCGGCTCGGGTTCTCCGCGCTTGAAGATGACCAGGGTCATGGAGGTGGCCTGGTCGGAGAAGACGGAGAAGCTGACCCCGCCGGGGACCACGTTGGCCCCGAAGGGGAACGGTTTGCCGGCGCGGACGCGGTACCCGCCCACCTCGTGGGTCGGGTACGCGTCGACGCGCAGCACCTGCTCGGACCGGGTCTCGGTCATCGCGCGGCCTTGGCCTTGGCCTTGGCGGCCGCGGCGACGGCCTCGCCGGTCTCGAAGAAGTCGAGGAACCCGGTGGCCGACATGACGAACCGGACTTCCTCGCTCACCCCGTAGAGGGTGACCGCGACACCGGCGTGCTGCGCCTCGCGGTAGACCACGAGCAGGGTGCGCAGGCCCGCGCTGGAGACGTAGGAGACCGCCGTGAGGTCGATCTTCAGCGGCTTGCCCTCGCGGACCAGCGGCAGCAGTGCCTGGAGCAGCGATCCGGATGTCTCGCTGTTGATCTCGCCGGTGGCGACGAGCACGGTGCCCGTCTTGTTCCGGCGTTCCTTGACGTTGAGAGTCATTGCATTCCCCTCTGTTTGGGGCGCCCCCCGTTGAGCGCTACTTCTTGGCCACTGGACGCAGCCGGACCTTGACCTTCACGCGGCCCTGCACGTCGGGCAGCCGCACGGTGAGGGCATCGGCGTCGAAGTCGGTGTACGGCTTCTCGTCGATCTCCACGGACGCGATCCGCACCGAACCGGCGGGAAGCAGGTCGGGCGAGACGCGCAGGACGCGGTCGGGCAGGTTCGTCGGGTCGGGCTGGAAGTGGAAGTCCATCTCCCGGCCGTTGATGAGCAGGTTGTTGTAGACGGCGGAGAGGTAGCAGAGCTCCGCCGAGTGGTACATGGACATCGAGTGGCTGCCCTTGAGCCGCTCGGTGCCGAGCAGGTACGGCGTACCGCTGGCGAGCACGTTGAAGTAGACGGCTCCCTCGTCGTGGTCGAGGAAGAAGGTGTTGTAGAAGGCCTGGGCCTGCCGGGCCTCGCGCAGGTTCGCGTCGCCGCCGACCGTGCCGTTCAGGATGAGGTAGGCGAGGATCGCCTGCTCCTGCTGCCACCAGGCCTTGCGGTCGTGCCAGGCGAACCGGTACGCCTCCTGGTCGCCGTCCTTGATCCGCTCGACGACGTCGTACCAGCCGCCGCGCTGCACGTCGCTGCCGACCGCCGGCATGATCTCGCCGATCTTCCTGGCGAGCTGCTCGTACTCCGGCTTGGCCTTCAGCGAGTTCATCCGCATCAGGTTCCAGGCGATCTTCAGGTTGTGGCCGACCACCGCACGGTTCTGCTGCCAGCTGTGCGCGGTGTCGTGCGACCAGTCGCGGAAGAAGCGCTCCTGGACGAAGGGGCTGTTCTTGTAGTCCGGGAACTTGTCGGCGATGGTGTCGAAGGTGTACTCGAGGAAGTCGGCGTACTTCTGGTCGCCGGTCGCCAGGTACAGGTTGATCAGGTAGGCGGGCGCGTGGTCGCCGACCGAGTTCCAGTTCTTGCGCTCGGCGTTCTCACCGAGGGACTCGTGGTCGGCGCTGAAGAGGATCGGGTCGATGTGCGAGTAGTAGCCGCCCTGCTCCGGGTCGAAGAAGAACTTGTCGAACAGCCTGATGGTGGCGTCCGCGTCGTTCTTGATCCGGATGTCACCGGTGACCCGGTACGTCTGGATCGGGCCGGCCAGCGCGTAGATCTGCTCGTACATCGGGATCGCGTCGTAGTCGTCGGAGAACTCCGAGGTGAAGAGCTTGCGCTCGCTGTCCCCGTCGACGCTGATGCCGTGGTACCAGAAGACCACGTCCTCTTCGCTGTCCACGACCCGCATGTGCTTGCGCAGGTACTCGGTGCCGCGCTCGGCGACCTCCAGGTACTCGTCCTTGCCGGTCAGCAGGTAGGCCGAGGCCATGCCGTAGACCAGGCGGGAGATGGTGTCGGTCTCCTGGACGTGGCTGGCGGTCTTGTCACCGCCGAGCCGGATCTCGGTGCGGTACTCGGTGAAGTCCACCGGCCCGTCGCCGAACTGCGCCCGCTTGTAGAAGTCGGCCAGGGATTCGATCTGCTTGATCCACCAGCTGGGCTCCTCGAAGCGGTAGTCCTCGGCCCCGCGGCCCAGGAAGACCAGGCGCTTGGCGTCGAAGCGTCCGCCGTGCTCCGGGTAGTGGACCCCGTAGACGAAGAGGAACCGTCCGGGCGAGAGCATCTCGTCGATGTGCCCGGAGGCGTCGATGTAGGGCTCGTCCAGGTTGCGGACCAGCTCGGCGCTGGGGTCACCGGCGAGGGAGACGTCGAACTCGCGCCCGTCGGAGGTCTTCAGCTTCAGCAGCCGGGCCCCGGAGTCGAAGCGGGTGACGTATCCCGCGATCGTGTCGGAGAAGGAGAAGGTCACGGCGTCAGCCATGGGTCACGCACCGTCCTTGTCGTGAGAGCCGTCGTCCTCGTACCCCTGGCTGACCTCGACGACGACCCCGTCGGGATCGCGGACCCACACGGTCCGCCAGCCGCAGATGAAGTCGTCGAAGTCCAGTGGTCCCAGGGTCACTTCCGCCGCGTCGCCCAGCTCGGCCAGGAACGCGTCCACGCTGTCGGTCTGGAAGGCCAGGTGGCGCATCCGGCCGGGGGCCTGCGGGCCGTCGTCGTTCGCCGGGCGGGCCGGGGCGGTCCCGCCGGCCGCGAAGAGCTCCAGGTACGCGTCCCCCTTGCGCAGGAACACGATCTGGGTCTCCCCGAGGTCGACCACCCGGGCCCGGGTGAAGCCGAAGTACCGGGTGTAGAACTCCTCGGTGGTCTTCTGGTCCGTGCAGTTCAGTCCTACGTGGGACCAGCGCAGCCCGGCGGCCATCAGCCGGCTCCCCGGCCCCGGCCGGCCGCGATCAGTTCGATGATCCGGCGGGCGAACAGGTGGTGGTGGGCTCCGGTGCGGCCGGTGACCAGGTCCCCGTCGACCACCACGTCCTCGTCGACGTACTCCCCGCCCATGTTCCGGACGTCACCGATGAGGTTGTTGTGGCAGACCACCTTGCGGCCGCGGATCTTGTCCGGGATCGAGGAGGCCAGCCACATGCCGTGGCAGATGATCCCCTTGAGGACCGTCGGCTCCTCGAAGGCCCGGCGCAGCAGCTCGGTCGCCGGGGCGAGGACGTCCACGTCCTCGGTGTAGCGCAGCCGGTCGGCCACCATGCCCGAGGGCACGATGATCGCCGCGTACCGGCGCAGCTCCGTGTCACTCAGTCCCTCCAGGGACTGCGTGGCCGTGAAGGGCGCCCGGTACTCGTGCCCGGTGAAGGTGATGGAGTCGTTGCCCCACAGCCGGGTCAGGAAGTCGACCTCGGCGCCCTCCTCGGCGAAGCGGCGCTGGTAGTAGAAGATCTCCGGCTCGTAGTAGTCGCTCTCGACCAGGACCGCGATCCGGGTCCCGGACAGCGCGCCCTCGCGCAGCACCGCGTCAGACACGGGAGGCTCCCTTCAGGAAGTCCGCCGCGCGTTCGGCGATCATCGCGATGGCGGTGTGGCAGTTGCCGGACGGGACCGCGGGCATCACGCTCGCGTCGACCACGCGCAGGTTCCGTACGCCGTGCACCCGCAGCTCGGGGTCGACGACGGAGAGGTCGTCGATGCCCATGCGGCAGGAGCCGGCCTGGTGGTGGTAGCTCTCCGACTTCTGCTTCACGAAGGTCCGCAGGTCGTCGTCGCCCACGTAGCCCGGGCCGGGCTGGAGCTCCTGCTTGTACCAGGGGGAGAAGGCGGAGGTCGCGAAGATCTCCCGGGCGATCTTGACGCCCTGGACCATCCGTTCCAGGTCCCACCGGTCGCCCAGGTAGTTCGGGTTGATCAGCGGGTGGGCCAGCGGATCGGCGCTCGCCAGCCTGATCCAGCCGCGCGAGACGGGCCGTACGACACCGGGCAGGATCGACACCGTGTTGGGGTGGTCCTGGCCGACGATCACGTCGAACGGCACGTGGACGAAGGCGATCTGCAGGTCGGGGGCGGGCAGCCCGGGCTGCGAGGACAGGAATAGAGCGCTCTCCGACAGGTTCTGCGCCGGCGGCGGGAGCTCCTGGGTGACCTCGGCCATCAGCCCGGTCAGGACGTGGTTGTGGAAGTTCTCGCCGACCCCGGGCAGGGCCGCGGTGATCTCGATGCCGTGCTCGCGCAGCTGCTCGGGACGGCCGATGCCGGAGAGCAGCAGCAGCTTCGGGGACTCGATCGCCCCGGCCGCCACGATCACCTCACGGCGGGCCCGTACGGTGTGCAGCCCGGGCGCCGCGGCGGCGCTGTGGCCGTCCCGGACCGTCCGGCCGGGGAAGTCGGCGGGAGCCTTCAGCTGGACGTACTCGACGCCCGTGCAGGTGTCCCCGTCGAACAGCAGCCGGGTGCTCTGCGCGTTGGTGCGCAGGGTCAGGTTGGCGCGCCGCAGCGCCGGCTCCAGGTAGGCGGCGAGGGCGCCCTGGCGGCGGCCGTCGGCCACGTCGATGTGGTGCCAGCCGGTGCCGAAGAGGCCGCGCCGGGGGCCGTCGGTGTTGAAGTCGTCGATCTCCTGGTGGCCCAGCTCGACGGCGGCGTCGATGAAGGCGCGGGAGACCGGGTTGGGGCCGTGCCGTCCGGCGTTGGTGATCCGCTGCGGGCCCCGGGTGCCCGTGGTGGCGGCGGTGGCGTCCTCCTGGCCCTCCAGCAGGGCGAAGTAGGGCAGCACGTCCTCGTGGGACCAGCCGGCGGCGCCCTGGTAGGCCCAGTTGTCGAAGTCCGAGGCGTGGCCCCGGATGTGCATCATGATGTAGAGGTTGCTGCTGCCGCCGGGGGCCTTGCCGCGCGGTTCGTAAGTGCGGCGGCCGTCGAGGCCGGGCTGCGGGGTGCTGGTGTAGCCCCAGTCCACCGGCCCGCCGAGGAGCTTGTACCAGGAGGACGGGTCGTCCACCTCGGGCGGTATGCGGGAGCCGCCCGCCTCCAGGACCAGGACGGAGACGTCCGGGTCCTCGGAGAGCCGGTCCGCCAGCACGCTGCCGGCGGTGCCGGATCCCACGACGACGTAGTCGTACTCTTCGACGCTCACGGATCCCCCCTCAGTCCTGGCTCAGCACCTGGAAGGGAACCGTGTCGTGGTAGTTCGCCATGTAGGCGATCTTTCCGTCCACGATCCGGAAGAAGTTCATGACCTCGGCCTCGATGGCCTCGCCCGAGGCGCTGACCGCGGTCAGGTGCGAGACGGCCGCGGCCTTCTCGCCGTCGACGAGGAAGTGCACGGGCTCGTTCCGGAAGACCCGGTACATCGTGCCCATGCCCTTCATCATCGAGCGCAGCACGTCCAGGCCCTCGATGTGGCCGGCGAGCTGCTCGTCCATCACCTGGTCGTCGGCGAACAGGTCGCACCAGCGGTCCCAGTCCCCGGCGTTGGCGTACTCGTAGTACTTCCGAAGGATTTCGGTGTGGCTCTCGTGTCGGTCCATCGCGCTCAACCCCCCTATCGGTCCCTGCGGGTTCCGTCCGGCGCGAACGGCGCCCAGAACTGGCTGAAGGCGGTCGCCGAGTCCCCGAAGAGCCCGTCGCGGCCTTCGACGATCCGGCCGCCGCGCCACCGCATGAAGTGGAAGACCGGGTAGTCCATCCGCTCGTACGGGGACGTGCTCGTCTCGTCCGCGCCGTCCCGCAGGGCCACGTTGCGGCACACGTCGGCGCTGCAGTCCTCGCCGACGAGGACCGCCTGGATGTCCATCCGGAAGGTGCCGCCCGTGAGCTTGTGGGTCTGCCCCATCAGCTCCAGGAAGGCGTCCAGGCTCTCGTACCAGCCGGCCAGCGGGTGGCTGCCCGGCACCAGCCAGCGCAGGTCCTCGGAGTAGTACTCCAGGATGCGCGCCCGGTCGCCGGAGCCGAGGGCGGCGTAGGCCGCCTCGACCCGCTCGCGTGTCACTTCGGTCATCGTCGCTTCTCCTTCGCCGGCGCTCAGAGCGAGCCGGAACCGGGCATCGGCGCCAGGTCGTTGACGGTGTACTGCTTGATCAGCGGTCCGTCCGGACCGGCCACGACCGTCCAGGTCTGGTCGGCGTCGAAGCCGAGCCACTGGCTGCGGGCGGCCGGCGGGTCCCAGATCTTGGCCTGCCAGTTGACGAGGACCCGGACGACCGCCCGGTCGCCCTCGATGACGGGCTCCACCTTCGTGACGGTGTGCACCTCGTCGAAGAAGCGGTGGGTGACGGCCGCGTACCAGCGGCCGAACCCCTCGTGTCCGAGGAAGGTGTCCTCGGGGACCTTGAACTCGAGGTCCTCGGTGATCAGGGCGAGCACGTCGTCCAGACCCACGTGCTGGTCCAGCGCCACGTACCAGTTCTCGGCGAAACTGCGGATCGCGTCCTCGGTCAGCTGCCGCTCGGCGGGCATGCGGTCTCCTCCTGTCCGTGCTGCGTGAGTGCTCTGGTCAGATCTGGACGTCCACGAGGAACGGTCCGGGGTGGGACAGCATCCGGCCCACGGCGGCGACCGCCTCGTCGGGCTTCTCCACACGCATCCCGCCGGCGCCGAGCGACCGGGCCAGTCCGGCGAAGTCGATCTCGGGGTGGGAGAGGTCGAAGGAGCCCGGGAAGCCGTGCTCCGGGATGTCCCGCTCCCGCCAGTACTGGGCGATGTTGTCGTCCAGCAGCCGGTACTTGCGGTTGTTGCACACCACGAACTTGGCGTCGATGCCGTGCCGGGCCGCCGTCCACAGCGCCTGGTACGTGTACATGGACCCGCCGTCTCCCGCGAAGCCGACCACCAGCCGCTCCGGCCGGGCCAGCTTGGCCCCGACCGCGCCCGGGAAGCCCACCCCGAGCGAGCCGCCCCGGGTGAGGTGGTAGTCGCCGGGGCGCTCCGCCGGCAGGTACCGGGTGACCAGCGGCGAGGTGGTCAGCGCCTCGTCAAAGACGATCAGGTCCCCGCCGGTGCGCTCGGCCAGGGTCTTCAGGAAGACGGCCATCGGCGTGCCGTCGTCCGTGGCCGACCGCGCCTCCCGCACCTCGCGGACCCGCTCGCGGGTCCGTACGTCGAGGCGCGCGGCCGCCGCGGCCCGCCGCTGCGGGCCGAGGATCCGCTCCAGTACGCCGGCCAGCGCGCGCAGCGCCTGCTTGGGATCCGCGGCCAGGCCCAGGTCCACCGGGTGGTTCTTGGCGATCTCGTAGGCGTTGAGGTCGATGTGGACGACCTTGGCACCCGCCCGGAAGGGGCTCTCCAGTTCGGGGAAGACCTCCGGGAAGACATAGGTGCCGACGATCAGCACCCCGTCGGCGTCCCCGACGAGCTCCTTGCTGTGCGGGCCGAACATGTGCCCGGTCTGGCCCCGCCGCAGCGGGTGCGAGGCCGCGATGTTCACCTCGGACGAGTCGACCTCGTACACGTCGGCGCCCAGCAGCTCGGCGACGGCGACGAGCTCGTTCTGCGCCCCGGAGAGCGCGACCCCGTCCCCGACCAGGACGACCGGCCGCTCGGCGGAGGCGAGCAGCTCGGCCGCCCGCCCCACCGAGGCCGGCGAGGGCGACACGTCGGTGAGCACCTCCGTGGAGGGCAGGACGGGCTCGGAGTTGAGCTCGTCCAGCACGTCCATGGGCAGCGCCACGAACACCGGCCCGCGGGGCGGGGTGAGCGCGATCTTCACCGCTCGCCGGATGGTGCGCAGGACCGAGTGCCGGTCGGTGACCCGGGTCGCGTACTTGGTCACCGGCTTGGCCATGGCCACCAGGTCGGAGGCCATCTGCGCGTCCATGGCGTCGTACCGCACCCCTGCGTCGCCGGCGACCACGACGAGCGGGGTGTGGCCGCGCAGCGACTGGTAGAGCATGCCGATGCCGTTGCCCAGGCCGACGCCGGAGTGCAGCTGGAGCAGGGCCGCGCCGCCGGTCGCCCGGGCGTACCCGTCGGCGATGCCGGCGGCCACGGTCTCCTGGAGGGCGAGGATGTAGTGGAAGTCCTCCGCCGCGTCCACCGCGTCGAGGAATCCCTGTTCCACCGTCCCCGGATTTCCGAACATCACATTCAGACCGTCGGCCTTGAACTGCTCGATCAGCCTTTCCCGTCCGGGAGTGGCTTCCATGACTTCCCCCTCAACTCTCCGATTTCCCTGCGGCCTCCGGGATCACCAGCCGTATCGGGTGAGACCGTCCTCCAGGACTTCCACGATCTTCTGCCCCGTGAGATATGAGTCGGGGGTGGAACGTCCGGTGACGAAGGGGAAATCGACGATGACCGACACCGGCTTGCCGAAGTTCCCGTGGTACGCGCCGCGCGGGCCCGTCGCGTCGCGCAGGATGTATTCCAGCGGATACGGCGGCGGCCCCATGTTGAAGTCGGTACCGAGGAATCCGGTGCCGTCCTTGTAGTCGTACTCCTTGCAGTGGCCGGTCACGTGCTTGCCCCAGATGATGCTCCTGCGGTCGCCCCAGTCCCGGGCGAAGGCCAGGCAGGCGACGCCGTAGCACTCGGCGGCGACGACCTTGCTGGCCTTCCGGAAGGCCAGGATCAGGGCGTGCACGCGCTCGTTGTTGGCGAGGTCGACGATCGGGCCGCTGCCGCCGACGATGAGGATCGCGTCGTACCCGGCGATGTCGGCGTCGAGTTTGTCGAGATCACGGTGGTACTGCTCCAGCTTGGGCAGATAGCCCTCGTCGCTCGTGTACGGACGCTCGGGGACCCACGCCTCGATGTCGAGCGGCGAGTCCAGCCGGCTCGACTGCTCGAACTCCCGTCCCAGCCGGGCGTTCTCCTCGGTGGTCACCGAACGTCCCAGCGGGGGATCGATGTAGTTCGCGTCGAGGCTCGGCGGAAGAGCGTGTGCACGCTTTCCGGTCGGCGTGGCGAATACGACCTCGTAGCCCCGCTCGTCGAACTTCGATACGGGGCCTATCAGTTCCTCGGCCCAGTAACCGTGTTCGGAGACAATGACCAGAATCTTTCTGCTCACGAATTCCTCCAGGCGCCGCCTGTTGTCGTTGGCGTCCCCCACACTGGCCGCGCCCAGGGGCTTCGTCAAAGCGCTGGCATGCGACTTCGTGAGGTAGCGGGCCAGGTCGTGGCGGCACCTCAGGAAGTCGTCCGCAGACGTCATGAAGTAGCTTCAGGACTACCTGACTTCGGCCGAATCGATGAACCATTCCGACGGCTCCGCCCTATCGTCTGGACGCGCCGTGAATCACGGGCGTACGAGCCGATTCGATGAACGAATGACCGAGTGACAGCGCGGGCTACAGCACGGGCAAGAGCACGAGGAGAGGGACGGGGACGATGACGATGGACCTGTTGTGCACACACATCGATCAGATACGTCCGGTGAAACCCACGGCCGTGGGCTGTGAGGAGTGCCTCATCGCCGGCGACACCTGGGTGCACCTGCGGATGTGCCTCAGCTGCGGGCACGTCGGATGCTGCGACTCGTCGAGGAACCGTCACGCCACCCGGCACTACCGGACCACCGAGCACGCTATCGCGGCCTCCCACGAGCCCGGCGAGGACTGGGCCTGGTGCTACGCCGACCAGCTGATGCTGGACCCGGCGTGAGCGCGGCCCCGGAGAGTTCCGCCGCCACCACCTCGGCGGCCGCGGCCGCCGAACGCGCGGAGCACAAGAAGCCGGTCATCCTCGCCGTGGACGACGACCCGCAGGTGCTGCGCGCCGTCCGCCGCGACCTGCGCAGCGCCTACGGAGACCGCTACCGGGTGCTCGGCGCCTCCTCGGCGGCCGACGCCCTGAAGATCCTGGACTCCCTCGACGAGCGCGGCCACGACCCGGCGCTGTTCCTCGTGGACCAGCGCATGCCGGACGTGACCGGCGTCGAGTTCCTGCTGGAGGCGGTCAGCCGCTTCCCGGACGCCCGCCGCGTCCTGCTGACGGCCTACGCGGAGACCGACGCCGCGATCACCGCCATCAACCGGGTCCGGCTGGACTACTACCTGCTCAAGCCCTGGGACCCGCCGCACGAGCGGCTCTTCCCGGTCCTGGACGACCTGCTGTCGGACTGGCTGGCCACCTACCGGCCTGCGTACGACGGGATCATCGTCGCCGGCCACCTCGTCTCCCCCGGCACCCACGCCGTGCGGGACTTCTTCACCCGCAACGGCCAGCCGTTCCGCTTCCTCAACGTCGAGCGGGATCCCGAGGCGCTGACCCTGATCGCCGCCCAGCCCGACGGGGCACTCCCCCTCGTCCGCTTCCCCGACGGGTCGGTCCTCTCGGCCCCGACCGACACCCAGCTCGCCCAGCGCCTGGGCCTGGCCACCACCGCCTCCCGCCCGCACTACGAGTGCGTCATCGTCGGCGCGGGCCCGGCGGGCCTGGCGGCGGGCGTCTACTCGGCCTCGGAGGGCCTGTCGACCCTCATGCTGGACTCCCGCGCCCCGGGCGGGCAGGCGGGCACGTCCAGCCTGATCGAGAACTACCTCGGCTTCCCCTCGGGCCTCTCGGGCGGCGATCTGACCCGCCGGGCCACCATCCAGGCCTCCCGGTTCGGCGCCGAGATCCTGCACCCGGTGGAGGTGGTCTCGCTGACCCGGGACGACCCGGCCAAGATCCTGACCCTGGCGGACGGCACGGAGATCTCCGCCGAGACGGTGCTGCTGGCGACCGGGGTCTCGTACAACCGCCTCGACGCCCCCGGCGCGGACCGCTTCGAGGGGGCCGGCCTCTACTACGGCGCGGCCACGACGGAGAGCTCGGCCTGCATCTCGCAGCACGTGTTCATCGTCGGCGGGGCCAATTCCGCGGGCCAGGCGGCGGTGCACTTCGCCAAGTACGCGGCCCGCGTGACGATCCTGGTCCGCGCGGCCTCCCTGGACGCGAGCATGTCCCGCTACCTGATCGACGAGATCGACCGCACCCCGAACATCGAGGTGAAGGTGCGTACGACGGTGGTCCGCCTCGACGGCGACGAGCACCTCGAACGCCTCACCCTCCACGACGCGGACACGGGCGAGGACACCGAGATCCCGGCCCGCTTCATGTTCACCTTCATCGGCGCCCGCCCGCACACCGACTGGCTCACGGGCGTCGTCGAGCGCGACGAGTACGGCTTCGTCCTCACCGGATCGGACCTGATCTCGAACGGCGGCGAACTCCCGGCCGAGTGGAGCCTGGAGCGCGCCCCGTACCCCCTGGAGACGAGCGTCCCCGGAGTCTTCGCGGCGGGCGACGTCCGCGCCCACTCGGTGAAACGGGTCGCCTCGGGGGTCGGCGAGGGCGCGATGGCCGTCTCGCTGATCCACCGCTATCGCTCGATGGGCTGAGAGCGAACACCGGGAGCCTTGCGATCAAGGTCACAACGGATGCAACGTTGATTACATGATTACAGCCGAACAGAGCGAACAGCTCCGCGCGTGGTTCGCCGAGCGCCTGCCGGTCGACGTCTACGAGTCCCTGGACTCGGTCACCCTCGACCGCGAGGAGATCACGGTCGTCGGCGTCATACCGGCGACCGAATCGGTCAAGGAGTTCCGCGAACGCACCCGTGAACAGCGCATCGAAGTGGCCCGCGAGGCCGAAGAGCTCTACCGCCGGAAGGTGGCCTGGGGCGTGCGGGTGGGTGAGGAGACGACCCTGTTCACCCACCTCGCCGTCCCGGTGATGACCCGCCTACGCCAGTCCGAACGCCAGGTCCTCGACACCCTGGTCGCCGGCGGCGTGGCCCGCAGCCGGGCCGACGCGCTCGCCTGGTGCGTCCGCCTCGTCGGCCGCAACACGGACGAGTGGCTGACCGAGCTGCGCGACTCCCTGGACAAGGTCCAGCGGGTCCGCGCGCAGGGCCCCGACGTCTCAGAACCCACCGACTCCATGAAGTCCGAGTCCGAATGACGAATCCGCCCCACGGCGGCACGTGATCGCGTAAGGCTGGCGACGACCTACACCCAGGGAGAGGCACGCACCCATGACCACCACCGTCGAATACATCCGCTACCGGATCGCATTGGACGACCAGTCGGCCTTCGAGGACGCGTACGCCCGGGCCGCCGAGTCCCTGGCGGCCTCGCCCGAGTGCATCGACTACGAGCTGGCCCGCTGCGACGAGGAGAAGGAGCGCTACATCCTCCGGATCCGCTGGACCTCGATCGAGGACCACCTGGGCGGGTTCCGCAAGGGCGAGCACTTCCCGGCCTTCTTCAACGCGATCCGTCCGTACGTGACGGCCATCGAGGAGATGCAGCACTACCTCGTGACCGGCGTCGTGGGCACGGGAAAGGCCGCCGGACAGCGATGAGCACCACACCCACCATCTACGAGTGGATGGGCGGAGCAGAGGCGATGAACCGCCTCACGGACGCCTTCTACACCCACGCCCTGCAGGACGAGATCCTGGCCCCGGTCTTCGCCGGCATGGACTCGGAACACCCGCAGCACGTCGCGGTCTGGCTGTCGGAGGTCTTCGGCGGCCCCGCGGACTACACCGCCCACCACGGCGGCCACCAGCACATGGCCACCAAACACCTGGGCCGGGCGATCACCGAGCAGCAGCGCCGCCGCTGGGTGGACCTGCTGATGGACACGGCCGACGAGGTCGGCCTCCCGACGGACCCGGAGTTCCGGGGGGTGTTCGCCTACTACATCGAGTGGGGCACCCGCATGGCCCTGATCTACTCGGGCCCCAACCCGCCCCCGGTCGACGCGGCCAAGATCCCGGTCTGGTCCTGGGGCCAAACCCCACCGTGGATCCCGAACACCCCGCAGGACTGACTCAACGAGGGGGCAGGCCCCGGGCTTGCCCCCTCGACCAGGACGCCCAATCACCCCAGCCCGGCCGACACCACCCAGCCCCGCCGGCGTTTGAGGCGCTCTTTCAGCCCTGCCGGCGTTTGAGGCGCGGGGTCCGGGGCGGAGCCCCGGCAACAGGCCCGGACCCGGCTTCGCCGTCGGCCAGCACCACCACCAGCCCCGGCCCCGGCCCGCCGCCAGGCGCCGGCTCCCGCCAGAACTCCACGGCCTCCTCCAGCACCTCGACCAGCGTCTCCCACTCGCCCGGCCTGGCACCCGCATACCCCCGCCAAGAGGTGACGGCCAACAGCCGCCCCCCGGCCGGAGGCGACGGCAACCACGACAGGTCCCGCAGCGCGTCGGCCAAGGCATCCCAGTTCCCGCCGACCCACTCCGGCAGCCGCAAGGCATCCCCGCACCGCCGCATCAGCTCGGCCTTGCCCCGTACCCCGCTCAGGTCCAGCCGCAGGGTCGTCCAGCCCGCAGCTTCGGCGGCTTCGAGCGCCGGGGCGAGCGGCTGCGGGTCCAGGCTCATCGGAGAACCGCCTTGAAGGTGTCGTAGTGGTCGTCCGTGTAGTAGAACTCCCCACCCTCACCCGTCACGATCCGCCGGGCTCCGCGATCACGCTCTCCCGGCGTCCGCACGGTGTACTCGTGGTAGTAGCCACGCTTCTGCCGGGGCAGGGCCTTCTCGAAGTTCCCGAAGACCGTGCCGTCCTGCCGGTAGGGGTACGGCCCGCCCTTGTCGATGAGCACGAGCACGTCACGGGCCTGCTGCGGCAGCCCGTCGGCCCGTACGGTGGCCATCCCCTTCGCCCACCCGGGGACGGCGGAGGCACTCGCACTGGCGGCGGCAGGTACGGGTTTCGACCCGCCACAACCCACCGCACCGACCAGCGCGGCACAAAGGAACAGAGCCCCCAGCAAACGCAGCAACGATCGGGGCACGTTCCGAAAGATCATGCACCGATCGTGCCAAATATCCGATTCGCTCGCGAATCGCCCGGTGGCCTCAGAGCGCGGCCATCTTGGTGTAGGGACTCAGGATTCGCTTCTGAACCGAACCGAAGTCGACGAGAACAGCGATCCCCTCCTCGATTCCGACGACACGGCCGAGGCCGTGCTCATCGTGGGTAACCCGGTCGCCGACGCTGAACTGCCGGATGGGCTGCTCCACGGGGGCCTTGAACGGGCTGGACGGCAAATGGCGGCGAGGTACTGCTGACTTTGTCATTGGAACCAGTATGCGCCCCGCAGGCCGCCGCGCGGTCCGCCGTTCGGATCTCAATTCCAGCACCATCCGCACCGATGGCGGCAGCAGCGGCCGCCACGGCCCGTCATGCCCGGTCAGACCGCGTCAGTCGTCCGGGTCGGCCCGGTCCAACGCCGGCCGCAGCCCTGGGGCCGATTCGGTGAGGAGGTAGTCGGCGACCGCCGTGTCCGTGACGAGACTGGTCACCAGCCCCGACCTCAGCACGGCCCCGATCGCGGAGGCCTTGCGCAGCCCGCCCGCGATCGCCACGACCTCGGGAATCCGCCGCAGCCGGTCCGCCTCGACGGTGATGCACCGCTCGCCGAGGTCCCGGCCCACACGACGCCCCTCGGAGTCGAACAGGTGCGCGGACATCTCCGCCGCCACGCCCAGCGAGGCGTAGTGCTCCCGCTCCTCGTCGGTCAGCATGTCGTGCACCGTCGAGATACCCGGCTCCCACGAGCCGATCGACACGGCCGCGACCGTCACCTTGTCGAAGTACTCGAAGGCACGCGCGATCCCCGTCTGGCTGCGCAGCGCGGCCGCGGTCGCCGGATCGGGCAGCAGCATCGGCGCGTAGATCGGGTGCGCGTCACCGCCCGAGACCTGGGCGGCCCGGCGTACGGCCTCGACCGAACCGCGTTCGGCCGTCCCCGCGTCGTACACGCCGGTCAGCTGCACCACGGTGCACTGGGGCAGCCGGTGCAGCGAGGCCGCCATGTGAATGGTCGACCGCCCCCATGCCAGGCCCAGTACGTCGCCTTCGTTGACCAGCTCGCCCAGCAGATCGGCGGCGACCGCGCCCAGGTTCTCCGGGTCGGGCGCGTCCTCGGTGGCGTCGGCGGGCGACTCCACGACGACGGCGTGCCGGAGCCCGTACCGGGCCCTGAGCGCGTCCGACCGCTCGGCATCGAGCTCGGCCGGTACCCGGATCTCGATCCGTACGAGGTCGCGTTCGAGGGCGGTCTCCAGGACCCGGGCCACCTTGAAGCGGCTCACGCCGAACTCCTCGGCGATCTGGATCTTGGACTTGCCCTCCAGGTAGAAGCGGCGCGCCATGGCCGCCGCCTGCACCAGCTCCGCGGGTCCCATCCGCAGGGCTGACCGTCCCGCCGACATTGCAGACACCGCGTTCTCCTCACTGCTGTTCACACTCTCGACTCGCCGTTCATCCTGTCAGATCCGACGGCCGTTGATCAGCCTGGACAGCTCCCGTTCACCGAGCTGTTCATCAACCCTTGGTTCAGTGGTCGCAAGCCCACGGCGCCGCCGCGATCGCCGCACCCGCCTGCTCACGCAGCGTGCGCACGGCGGTGGCGGGTTCGACCGCTCCGTAGACCGCGCTGCCCGCCACGAAGACGTCCGCGCCGGCCTCGGCACAGCGTTCGATGGTCGAGGCGGACACCCCGCCGTCGACCTGGAGCCACAGCTCCAGACCGTGCTTGGCGATCAGCTCCCGGGTACGGCGGATCTTCGGGAGCATGATGTCGAGAAAGGGCTGGCCGCCGAAGCCGGGCTCGACCGTCATGATCAGCAGCATGTCGAGCTCGGGAAGGATGTCCTCGTACTGTTCGATCGGCGTCGCGGGCTTGAGCGCCATCGAGGCGCGCGCCCCCTTGGCCCGGATCTCCCGCGCGAGCCGCACGGGCGCGGCGGCGGCCTCGGCGTGGAAGGTGACCGAGCCCGCGCCCGCCTCCACGTACTGGGGGGCCCAGCGGTCCGGGTCCTCGATCATCAGGTGAAGATCCAGCGGGATGTCCGTGGCCCTGCTCAGGGATTCCACGATCGGCATACCGAGGGTCAGGTTCGGGACGAAGTGGTTGTCCATGACATCGACATGCAGCCAGTCGGCTCCCTCGACGGCCTTCGCCTCCTCGGCGAGTCGGGCGAAGTCGGCGGACAGGATGCTGGGATAAATCTGAGCGGCCATGCCCCAAGCCTGCCATGCCCCCACCGGGTTCCGGCCACGACCCCGCAAGTCGCCCCACGCGGGACGGGACGGGGCCACCGGGCACGGTACGGCCGGGACCGGGTGGTACGGAAGCGACCCCGGGGGGCGGGATCCGGCCGGGCGCAGACTTCGAGGCGCGGGAGCCGGTAGGGCGGGGCGGGGGCTTCGGGGGGCTGGGCCGGGCTCGCGGAGTCAGACGAAGCGCGGCGGGGGTGTGGGTAGTCGGGAGCCACTTGATCGGAATCAGAGTGGCGTATGGGGGTTTCCCGTCAGTCCCATCGTCCCTCCGTGTCGGGCCGGTCCCTCAAGGGCGCTCCTTCGTCGCGTCGCTTCGCGATGGCCTGCGGCCACCCTTGACCGACCGTCCCGCCCCGGAGAAACGAAAGACTGCCGGGAAGCCCCCAAAGGAACGGGCCGGGCACTCAAGGATGAGGACGGGGCGGCCAGAGAAGCGCGACCCGGTCGGGCGCAAAGAGCCACGTCCAAGAGGCGGGGCCCATCACAGACCAGGGCCGTGTCGGGGGAGGCGCGCCAAATCGCTACGCGCTCCTCATCTCTCAGCGTCCGACGACCGTTCTGGGCTGGACATAGGCCGCCCAGGGCCCCGGTCCCTCGCTCGCTCGCTATGCGTCCGACGACCGCCTGTGGTCGGCCACAGGCCGCCCCAGATCGCTACGCACTTCCCCCTGACCGCGACCGACGGCCGGTAGGGGCCCACACCTCGGCCATTCCGTCGTAGAACCGGGTCAACGCGAGCATCACCCCGCAAGCTCATGGACATACAGGGGCAATTGGTGCAATCTGTCGGCCTTTCTGGCCGCCCACCTGCACTGACCCGCATCCACGACGACATAGCCGAGGTCTCAGCCCTCTTCACCCCAGCCGGCCGTCAGACGCCCCCCATGAGGGGCACCTGCGAGGAATGGGCGGCCTATGTCCAGCCCAGGACGGTCTGGCGACGCTGAGAGATGAGAAGCGCGTAGCGATTGGACGCGCTCCCCCGACCCGGGTCCTGGTCTCGATGGGACCGTCTCTCGGTCATGGCTCTTCGCGCCCGACCCACCCGAAGGTCTCTGATGTGCCCGTCCTCATCCTTGATCCCCCGGCCCGTTCCTTTGGGGGCTTCCCGGCAGTCTTTCGTTTCTCCGGGGCGGGACGGTCGGTCAAGGGTGGCCGAAGGCCATCGCGAAGCGACGCGACGACGAAGGAGGAGCGCCCTTGAGGGACCGGCCCGACACGGAGGGACGATGGGACTGACGGGAAACCCCCATACGCCTCTCTGATTCCGGTCGAGCAGACCCCGACTGCCGAAGCACCCGCCGCGCTTCCGCTGATTCCGCCAACCCTGCCCCGCCCCGCCCCCGCCCCGCGTCGCGGAGCGGTACCCCGATCGGCTACGCCGTCCGCCTCAGCAGCGCCAGGTACATCGCGTCCGTGCCGTGCAGATGGGGCCACAGCTGGACGTCCGGGCCGTCGCCCAGGGCCGGGACGCCCGACATGAAGGGCCGTGCGTCGATCAGTTCCGCGGACACCGGGGACTGGCCCGCGCCGCGGCCCTTCAGGACGTCGTCCACGACGACCCTGGTCTCCGCCAGGTGCGGCGAGCAGGTGGCGTAGCCGACGATGCCACCCACCCGCACCGCCGACAGCGCCTCGCGCAGCAGCCCGCGCTGGAGCGGCGCGAAGCCCTCCAGGTCCTCCGGGCGGCGGCGCCAGCGGGCCTCCGGGCGGCGGCGCAGCGCGCCCAGGCCCGAGCAGGGGACGTCCATCAGGACGCGGTCGAAGGAGCCCGGCAGCCAGGCCGGGCGGGTGCCGTCGGCCGCGATGACCTGGTACGGGCCCGGGTTGCCCGCGAGCGAGCGCTCCACGAGCCGGGCCCGGTGCGGCTGCTTCTCCGAGGCCAGCAGGAACGCCCCGCGCTGCGCCGCGAGCGCCGCGAGCAGTGCCGCCTTGCCGCCCGGGCCCGCGCAGCCGTCGAGCCACCGCTCGTCGCGGCCCTCGACCGGTGCGGCCGCGAGGGCCATGGCCACCAGCTGGCTGCCCTCGTCCTGTACGCCCGCGCGGCCCTCGCGGACCGCCTCCAGCGCGCCCGGTTCGCCGCCCTCGGCCATCCGGACGGCGTACGGCGACCAGCGGCCCGGCAGTGCCGAGTCCTCGCCGACGGCCTCCAGCAGTTCCTCCGGCGTGGACCGGCCCGGGCGGGCCACCAGAGTCACCTCGGGCCGTTCGTTGTCGGCCTCCAGCAGGTCCTCGATGCCCGCGCGCCCGCCGCCCAGCGAGTCCCACAGGGCGCTGACGACCCACCTGGGGTGCGAGTGGTACACCGCGAGGTGTTCCTCGGCGTCGTCCTCGTAGGGCGGGGCGACGCGCTCCAGCCAGCCGTCCAGGTCGTGCGCGGCGATCTTCCGCAGGACGGCGTTCACGAACTTGGCGCGTCCGTCCCCGAGCACCACCCGCGCCAGTTCCACGCTCGCCGAGACCGCCGCGTGCGTGGGGATGCGGGTGCCGAGCAGCTGGTGGGCGCCGAGCGAGAGCACGTCCAGCACCGGCGGGTCGACCTCGCGCAGCGGGCGGTCGATGCACGCCTTGATGACGGCGTCGTAGGTGCCCTGGCGGCGCAGTGTCCCGTAGACCAGCTCGGTGGCCAGTGCCGCGTCGCGCGCCTGGAAGGTCTCGTCCTGGCGGGCCTTCTTGAGCAGCGGCGGCAGCACGAGGTTGGCGTAGGCGTCGCGCTCGTCCACCGCCCGGAGCACCTCGAAGGCCAGCATCCGGACGGGGTCCTTCTGGGGCCGGCGGTAGGGCTTGGCCTGCTTGCCGCCCGCGCCCGCGGGGGCAGGCTTGCGTCGGGGCTGACGGGGCTGTTCGCTCACGTGAAAGGTGCTCCGGGGTTACGAGTGCTACGAGTGCTACGAGTGCTACAGGTGCTACGAGTGGTGCCGGACCCGCCGGTCCCGCGGGCCCCGCAGGTCCCGCGCGTGGTGCGGGTCCCGCGCGTGGTGCGTGGGGACGTACGCGCTCGGGCGCCGTCCCCACCGATCAGCCTACGTCGGCTCCGCCGAGCCGCTCGCCGGGAGCGATCCGCACCCCGCGCGCCCAGTCGGCGGCCCGCATCGGCTTCTTGCCCTGCGGCTGGACCCACAGCAGCTCCACGGCGTGCGAGCCGGTGCCGGCGTACACGTTGTTCTTGGCGGGGGCCAGCTGGCCCGGTTCCAGGTCCGTGCGGTCGGGCACCAGGCCCAGCGAGATCAGCTTGAGGCGTTCACCGCGGAAGACGGTCCACGCCCCCGGGGCCGGGGTGCAGCCGCGCACCACGCGGTCGGCGCGCATCGCGGGAGCGGTCCAGTCGATCCGGGCGTCCTCGACGGTGATCTTGGGCGCGTGGGAGATCCCGTCGTGGGGCTGTTCGACGGCGCGCAGGGTGCCGTCCTCGATGCCGTCCATGGTGGCGGCGAGCAGGCCGGACCCGGCGAAGGCGAGCCGGGTGAGCAGGTCACCGCTGGTGTCGGTGGGCCGGATCTCCTCGGTGAGGATGCCGTACACCGGGCCGGTGTCCAGGCCTTCCTCGATGCGGAAGGTGGAGGCGCCGGTGACCTGGTCCCCCGCGATGATCGACTGCTGGACGGGCGCGGCTCCGCGCCATGCGGGCAGCAGCGAGAAGTGCAGGTTGACCCAGCCGTGCCGGGGGATGTCGAGGGCGCTCTTGGGGATCAGTGCGCCGTAGGCGACGACCGGGCAGCAGTCCGGGTCGATCTCGCGCAGCCGGGCCTGGAAGTCGGGGTCGCGGGGGCGGACGGGCTTGAGCACCTCGATGCCCGCTTCCTCGGCGCGTTCGGCGACCGGGCTGGCGACGAGGCGGCGGCCGCGGCCGGCCGGTGCGTCGGGCCGGGTGATGACGGCGGCGACCTCGTGCCGCCCGGAGGCGATCAGGGCGTCCAGGGCGGGTACGGCGACCTCGGGGGTGCCTGCGAAGACGAGCTTCACTGGGGGACTACCTCGCTATCTCGGCTGTCAGCAGCGCACCAGTCTATGGGGCGCGGGTCGGGCCGCCCACCTGTGGTGTTGAGGGGGCGTACGCACACGCGCGCGCCTCTCGCATATGCCGACACGCCCCCACAGCGTGACCTGGGCGACGGGTGGCGCGTTGTCAAGAGAGATTGACCGAAACGGGCCGCGGGTGAACGGTGTCTGCGGCCCGATCCGCCCTTCAGCACCGGTTCGAGAGGCTTCTTCATGGCCGACCACGCCACCCACGACGCCCAAGCCCGGGCCAGCCTGCACCTCCTGGTACGGGACATCGAGCGGGTTCGCCGGCAGGTGGATGCCCTGCGTACGCTCACCGCCCAGCTCGGCAACGTGTACCGCCCGCGCCGATCGGGTCCCTCCACCGGCTTCGTCGTCTACGGCCGGGCGCCCGCGCCGACCGTCCGCCTCGCGCAGGAGCTGCGGGACAGCGTCGAGACGCTGGTGACCGCGGCGGTGGACTTCGACCGCTCGCTCGGTTTCTCGTGGGACGCCGTCGGTTCGGCGCTCGGTGTCACAAAGCAGGCCGTGCACCGCCGCTACGGGGCCCGGCGGGCGCAGTCCGCCGAGTCCGCGGAGCCGCTGGCCGAGGGGACGACCACCCGGACCCTGGGGCCGCTGCCGACCGTCCCGGCGGCCCGCTCGATGCCGCCGCAGCCGGTGCGCGAGGAGGCGCAGGCGGCCGCCGCCGGGGGTGTTCCCGGGCGGGGGCTCGCAGAGGCGCCCCGCTCCCCCGCCTTCCCCGGTCCGCGCAACGGCTGAGGGACGTCCTGCCGCCGGGACGCCGACACCCGACGGCCGGCCGCGCCGGCTCGCCGCGCCTGAGTCCACCCCCGGTGGGGCGACCGTACGGGTCGCCCCACCGGGGGTTTCTGCGTTCGGCGACGGCCTCGTGCACACCGCGTCGGCGCGGCCGCGTCAGCCGATGTCGAGCGGGTCGATCCGGACCCGGACGGCGTCCGCCGCCGGGACCCCCTTCGCCAGCCGGGCCGCCTGCGCCGCCTTCAGGGCGGCCGCCAGGGCGGCTCCGCTGCCCGGCGGGACCCGGACCAGTGCCCGCTCCCCGGGGGACGGCTCGCCGCGCCGCCCCGGGAGCGGCACCGGCCCCAGGATCTCGGCGTCGGGCGGCAGCCCGGCTCCGGCCAGGAAGGCCTCCACGGCCTCGCCCCGGCCGGCCACCGCAGCCATCCGGGAGACCGGGGGGAAGCCGAGCTGGGACCGTTCCGCGAGCTCGCGTACGGCATGGCCCACCGGGTCCCACCGGACGAGCGCCTGGACGGGCCGCAGTGTCGGCTCGGCGACCACCACGACCTGGCCGTCGCCCCGGACCAGGGAGGCTGCGGCGATCCACCGCCGCAGCGCGTCCTCGCCGGCCCGCAGGTCGGGCCGGGTCAGCATGGCCCAGCCGTCGAGCAGGAGCGCGGCCGCGTATCCGGCGCCGGAGACCACCGGTTCGGCGCCCGGGGTGCACACCACCAGGGCGGGCCGGTCCGGCACCTCGTCGAGGACGTGGTCGCGTCCGGAGGTCCGTACGGCCACGGCGGGGAAGGCGCGTCCCAGTTCCTCGGCGGTGCGCCGCGCGCCGACCACCTGGGCCCGCAGCCGGAACGATCCGCATTCCTCGCAGTGCCAGGACGGCTCGTCCCGCCCGCACCACCCGCACCTCAGGTCCCGCTCGTCGGGGGCCTCCAGCGGTCCCGCGCAGACCGTGCAGCGGGCGGGGGTGCGGCACCGCTCGCACGCCAGCCGGGGCACGTAGCCCCGCCGCGGTACCTGCACGAGTACGGGCCCGGTCTTCAGCCCTTCCCGTACGGTCTCCCAGGCCAGGCTCGGCAGGCGCGCGGCCCGGGCGGCCTCGTCGCGGGCGAGCAGCTCGTCCCCGACGGTCCGGATGCGGGGCGCGCAGGCCCGTACGGTCTCGCGGTCGGCGATCAGGGGCCTGGCCCAGCCGGACTCGACCAGTTGGGCGGCCTCCACGGTGCAGCTCGTACTGCCCGCGAGGAAGCCGCAGCCGTCGTTGACGGCGCGCAGTTCCAGTACTTCCCGGACGTGCGGGAAGGGGGCGTTGTCGTCGCTGTGGCTGGAGTCGCCGTCGTCCCAGACGGCGACCAGCCCGAGGTCCCGTACGGGTGCGAACATCGCGGCCCGGGTGCCGATGACGGCCCGCACGGAGCCCCGGTGGACCGCCAGCCATTGGCGGTAGCGCTTCTCGGGCCCCGACTCGGCGGTCAGCAGCGCGTGCCGGCCCTCGCCGAGCAGGGCGGTGAGGGCGGCGTCGACACGGGCGGCGGTCCGCCCGTCGGGGAGCACGGCGAGGGCGCCGCGCCCGGAGGCCAGGGTGGCGGCCATGGCGCGGGCGAGTTCGTCGGCCCAGCCGGGGCCGGGCAGGGCGGTCCATACGGCGCGCGGGGCGGCGCCGGTGGCGAGGGCGCGCAGGAAGCCGGGCCCGGCGCCGTACCGCTCCCAGCCGGCGGGCTCGGGGGGCGGGGGCGGCGGCAGGGGTTCCGGTGAGGGCTTGGCCTCGGCGCGGGCGCTCCGCGCGGGCAGGGCCAGCTGGAGCACGTCGGCGAGGCTGCCCGCGTACCGGTCGGCGACGGCCCGGGCGAGGGCGAGCATGCGGGGGCTGAGGACCACCTCGGGCGAGACCACGTGGGCGAGGGCGGCCAGTGCGCCGTCGTAGTCGGACTCGGCGCGGCGCTCGACGATGAAGCCGTCGATGAGGCCGCCGCCCTCGCGGCGGCCGCCTCGCACGTGGTGGGAGCCTGCGCCGAACCGGACGCGGACGCGGACACCGGGCTGGGCGGCCTCGGAGAGCTCCTCGGGGACGGCGTAGTCCCAGAGCTGGTCGAGGTGGAGCACGCCCTTGTTCACGAGGACCCGGGCGACGGGCAGCTCGGCTGCGAGGGCGGCCCCGCGCCAGGTGCGCGGCTTCGCCTTGGGCGCCTTGGCCTTCGCCTCGGCGACCATGTCCCGGATCAGCGCGAGCTGCTCCGGCGGGGACTCATTCGCGCTGCTCACATCAGCATTCTTACCAAAGTCCACTGACAGGCACGGCATGCGTACGGCCCCGGACCAGCTGGTCCGGGGCCGTACGTGTCCGCAGTGCGGCGGGGTGTGCCTACAGGCCGGCGGCCGTACGCAGGGCGTCCACGCGGTCGGTGCGCTCCCAGGTGAAGTCCGGCAGCTCACGGCCGAAGTGGCCGTACGCGGCGGTCTGGGCGTAGATCGGGCGCAGCAGGTCCAGGTCGCGGATGATCGCGGCCGGGCGCAGGTCGAAGACCTCGCCGATCGCGTCCTCGATCTTCTGGACCTCCACCTTGGCGGTGCCGAAGGTCTCGACGAAGAGACCGACGGGCTCGGCCTTGCCGATGGCGTACGCGACCTGCACCTCGCAGCGCGAGGCGAGACCGGCGGCGACCACGTTCTTGGCGACCCAGCGCATGGCGTAGGCGGCGGAACGGTCGACCTTCGACGGGTCCTTGCCGGAGAAGGCGCCGCCACCGTGGCGGGCCATGCCGCCGTAGGTGTCGATGATGATCTTGCGGCCGGTGAGGCCGGCGTCGCCCATCGGGCCGCCGATCTCGAAGCGGCCGGTCGGGTTCACCAGGAGGCGGTAGCCCTCGGTGTCGAGCTTGATGCCGTCCTCGACGAGCTGGGCCAGGACGTGCTCGACGACGAACTCGCGGATGTCGGGAGCGAGCAGCGAGTCGAGGTCGATGTCCGAGGCGTGCTGCGAGGAGACCACGACGGTGTCCAGGCGCACGGCCTTGTCGCCGTCGTACTCGATGGTGACCTGGGTCTTGCCGTCGGGGCGCAGGTACGGGATGGTCCCGTTCTTGCGGACCTCGGAGAGGCGGCGGGACAGCCGGTGCGCGATGTGGATCGGCAGCGGCATGAGCTCGGGGGTCTCGTCGCAGGCGTAGCCGAACATCAGGCCCTGGTCGCCGGCGCCCTGCTTGTCGAGCTCGTCCTCGTCGCCCTCGACGCGCTTCTCGTAGGCGGTGTCGACGCCCTGCGCGATGTCCGGGGACTGGGCGCCGATGGACACCGACACGCCGCAGGAGGCGCCGTCGAAGCCCTTCTTGGAGGAGTCGTAGCCGATCTCGAGGATCTTGTCCCGGACGAGCTGCGCGATCGGCGCGTAGGCCTTCGTCGTCACCTCTCCCGCGATGTGCACGAGACCCGTGGTGATCAAGGTCTCCACGGCGACGCGCGAGGTCGGGTCCTCGGTGAGGAGCGCGTCGAGGATCGTGTCGCTGATCTGGTCAGCGATCTTGTCGGGGTGGCCCTCGGTGACGGACTCCGAGGTGAACAGACGACGGGACACAACGCTCCCTGGGGTTGCAGCGGCTGCTGGCTGATCATTTGGCGGAACCACATCGGGGGCTGCGCCCGATCACGTTCCGGATGCAGTTTATCGGTCGCCACCGTTTCCTGGGCCACCCGTCTCGCCTTATGGGAGCCGTGTGACCTGCGGCACTCCCATTCTTACCCACGGAAGTGACCTGGAGAAGGGAAACGGCCCAGGCGCGTCGCGACTAGAGCCGCACTGCCACCTGGTCCCAAATCACCTCGGCCAGAGCCTCCTTCGGACCATTGGGCACCTGCGTCTCAGAGCCATCGGAGGCCAGGATGACCGCTTCATTCTCCTCAGAACCAAAGGTTCGGGCCTCTCCGACCTCGTTCACGACGAGAAGATCACAGCCCTTCCGGGCGAGCTTGGCGCGGCCGTTCGCGAGGACGTCGTCGGTCTCGGCGGCGAATCCGACGATCACCTGACCGGCCCTGGCACGATCGGCCGAGATCTCGGCGAGAACGTCCGGATTCCTTACGAGCGCCACCGGTGCCGGGTCCTGCCCGTCCTTCTTCTTGATCTTCCCGCCCGCGTATTCGGCGGGCCGGAAGTCGGCCACGGCCGCTGCCATCACCACGGCGTCGGCGTCCGCGGCGGCCTTGAGCACGGCCTCCCGCAGCTGCACGGCCGTCCCCACGCGTACGACGTCCACCCCGGCCGGGTCGGCCAGCGCGGAGTTGGCCGACACCAGGGTGACCCGGGCGCCGCGGGCGACGGCGGTACGGGCGAGGGCGTACCCCTGCTTGCCGGAGGAGCGGTTGCCGAGGAAACGGACCGGGTCCAGCGGCTCCCGCGTGCCGCCGGCGCTGATCACCACGTGCCGCCCGGCGAGGTCGGGCTCGGCCACCCCGCGGGCCAGCACACGCCGGCAGACCTCGAAGATCTCCTCGGGGTCGGGCAGCCGCCCCTTGCCGGTGTCCTTGCCGGTCAGCCGGCCGACGGCGGGCTCGATGACGAGGGCGCCGCGCCGGCGCAGCGTGGCCACGTTCTCCTGGGTGGCGGGGTGCTCCCACATCTCGGTGTGCATGGCCGGGGCGAAGACCACCGGGCAGCGGGCGGTGAGCAGGGTGTTCGTGAGCAGGTCGTCGGCGAGCCCGTGGGCGGCCTTGGCCAGCATGTCGGCCGTGGCGGGGGCGACGACGACGAGTTCGGCGGACTGCCCGATGCGCACGTGGGGCACCTCGTGGACGGATTCCCAGACCTCGGTGGAGGCCGGGTTCCCGGAGAGGGCGGACCAGGTGGCCTCCCCCACGAAGTTCAGGGAGGCCGCGGTGGGCACCACCCGCACGTCGTGGCCGGACTCGGTCAGCCGGCGCAGCAGCTCGCACGCCTTGTAGGCGGCGATCCCGCCGCTGACTCCCAGTACGACCTTCGGCTTGTCCACCACGTACTTCCCTTCGACGGCTGCGACGCGTTCGGCTCTGATCGTCGTCGTACCCACCCATGACACACCACAGGCCCGGCAGATGTTCTGCCGGGCCTGCGGTGAAAGGACTTCTGGTGCCTTACTGGGCCGGGGCCTCGATGGCCTCGGAGGTCAGCAGACCCGCGTTGATCTCGCGCAGCGCGATCGAAAGCGGCTTCTCGTGGACGTGGGTGTCCACCAGCGGGCCGACGTACTCGAGCAGGCCCTCACCGAGCTGCGAGTAGTACGCGTTGATCTGACGCGCACGCTTGGCCGCGTAGATCACGAGGCTGTACTTCGAGTCAGTGGCCTCGAGCAGCTCGTCGATCGGCGGGTTGATGATGCCCTCGGGCGCAGTGATGGAAGAGGACACGCTCTACCTTCCGAAGATGGGTGAAAGATGGGGCCGCCCTGGAATCGATCGAATGAAAAACATCGATCAACGATCAGACAACTGCCATCAAGGCTAGCAGCTCACGGGCCACGTCCTCGACGGAGGTGTTGACCAGGGTGGTGTCGAACTCGGATTCGGCAGCGAGTTCGATCTTGGCGGCGGCGAGCCGGCGCTCGATGACCTCCGCCGATTCGGTGCCCCGGCCGGTCAGCCGGCGGACCAGTTCGTCCCAGCTCGGCGGGGCCAGGAAGACCAGCTGGGCGTCGGGCTTGGACTCGCGGACGAGCCGTGCGCCCTGGAGATCGATCTCCAGCAGTACCGGCTCGCCGTTGTCCAGGCGTTCCAGCACCGCGCCGCGGGGGGTGCCGTAGCGGTTGCCCGCGAACTCGGCCCACTCCAGCAGCTCGCCGTTGGCGATCAGCTTGTCGAACTCGTCGTCATTGACGAAGAAGTAGTGGACTCCGTGTCGCTCACCGGGCCGCGGCTTGCGGGTGGTGGCCGACACCGAGAGCCATACCTCGGGGTGAACCTTGCGCATATGCGCGACGACCGTGCTCTTGCCGACCCCTGAGGGGCCGGAGAGCACGGTCAGCCGCGGACGAACCTCTGCTGCCATAGAGCGATTATCCAGGTTCTCGGGACTGCCTGAGAACGCCGGGAGAACTTCAGGCGACGCCTCAGGCGCCGGTGCTGCCGAACTCGCGCTCCAGAGAGGCGATCTGGTTGGAACCGAGACCTCGGACACGCCGGGACTCGGAGATGCCGAGACGCTCCATGATCTGCTTGGCGCGCACCTTGCCCACGCCAGGCAGAGACTCCAGCAGGGCGGAGACCTTCATCTTGCCGATGACGTCGTTCTCCTGGCCCGTCTTGATGACCTCTTGGAGCGAGGCACCGGAGTGCTTGAGTCGATTCTTGACCTCGGCCCGCTCCCGGCGAGCCGCGGCGGCCTTTTCGAGCGCGGCTGCGCGCTGTTCAGGGGTAAGGGGCGGAAGAGCCACGCCTACGTCACCTCGGATGTCGAACTGTCGGATACGGACCGGTGGGCAGCCCGAAGGCACCACACCTGGCGAGCTCCCGAACAGCGATCGAAACGCGTTCGCTGCACGTTCACTCTGGTCGGAGACTAGCGGCCAACAACGCTCCAGTCAGCGAGAACGGACGAAAAGTCCTGGTCAGCCTCCACTGAACCGTACATCACGGACAAAATACCCCGGTTTTGTCCGATGAAGAGCGTTCGAGTTTCGCCAAGAAATGCGAGAGGCCCTGCCGCGGAGGTGCGGCAGGGCCTCCCGGGTGAGGCGATTACGCGGTGACGGCCTCGTGGATCTCGTCGGCGAAGCGCCGCGCCGCGTCGCGCAGGGCGCTCACGTCCGGACCGTGCTTCAGGACCCCCCGCGACACGTTCGGGACCACGTTGCGCACGGCCTTGCCGAAGACACCCGGCAGGTCCGCCGCCGTCGCGCCCTGCGCGCCGATGCCGGGGGCCAGCAGCGGCCCGTTGATGTCCAGGTCGAAGGAGGACAGATCGCCCAGCGTGGCACCGACCACTGCGCCGAAGGAGCCCATGGGGGCGGCGTCCGCGTTCTCCGCCGCCAGGTGCGCCAGCATCGTCGCGCCGATCGTCCGGCCGTCCTCGCGGACCGCCCGCTGGACCTCGGCGCCCTCCGGGTTCGAGGTCAGTGCCAGGACGAACAGGCCCGCGCCCGACTCCCGGGCCAGGTCGACGGCCGGCTTCAGCGAGCCGTAGCCCAGGTAGGGGGAGACCGTCAGCGCGTCCGAGAACAGCGGCGAGGCCGGGTCCAGGAAGGCCGAGGCGTACGCCGCCATGGTCGAGCCGATGTCCCCGCGCTTAGCGTCCATGACGACCAGCGTCCCGGCCGCCCGGGCGTCCGCGACGGCCCGTTCCAGGACGGCCACGCCCTTCGAGCCGAACCGCTCGAAGAAGGCCGCCTGGGGCTTGAAGACCGCCACCGACTCGGCGAGCGCCTCGACGACCGTACGGGAGAACCGCTCCAGGCCCGCGATGTCGTCCTGCAGGCCCCACTGCGCCAGCAGGGCGGCGTGCGGGTCGATGCCGACGCACAGCGGGCCCCGGGAGTCCATGGCCGCGCGCAGGCGGGTGCCGAACGGGGTCACAGTCACTGGGTGGCCTTTCGGGTCTCGGCGCCCACCGCTTCGGCGAGCGTCGCGTACGGGCTGTTGGCCAGGCGCGCGGCGAGGCCCTTGTGGATGGCGCGGGCGTAGAAGGGGCCCTCGTAGATGAAGGCGCTGTAGCCCTGGATCAGCGTGGCGCCGGCCAGGATCCGCTGCCAGGCGTCCTCGGCGTTCTCGATGCCGCCGACCCCGACCAGGACCAGGCGGTCCCCCACGCGGGCGTACAGGCGGCGCAGGACCTCCAGCGAGCGCTCCTTGACCGGGGCGCCGGAGAGCCCGCCGGTCTCCTTCACCAGAGACGGGGAGGACTTCAGGCCCAGCCCCTCGCGGGCGATGGTGGTGTTCGTCGCGATGATGCCGTCCAGGCCCAGCTCCAGGGCCAGGTCCGCGACCGCGTCCACGTCCTCGTCCGCGAGGTCGGGGGCGATCTTGACGAGCAGCGGCACCCGGCGGTCGGTCACCGTGCGGTCGGCGGCCTCGCGCACGGCCGTCAGCAGCGGGCGCAGCGACTCGGTGGCCTGGAGGTTGCGCAGGCCCGGGGTGTTCGGCGAGGAGACGTTCACCACGAGGTAGTCGGCGTGCCGGGCGAGGCGCTCGGTGGAGGCGACGTAGTCCCCCACGGCCTCCTCCTCGGGCACGACCTTCGTCTTGCCGATGTTGACGCCGACGACGGTCCTGAAGACGGCCTCACGGGCCGCCAGGCGGGCCGCCACGGCCGCCGAGCCCTCGTTGTTGAAGCCCATGCGGTTGATCAGCGCGCGGTCCGCCACGAGGCGGAAGAGCCGCTTCTTCGGGTTGCCGGGCTGCGGCTCGGCCGTGACCGTGCCGATCTCGATGTGGTCGAAGCCGAGCATCGACATGCCGTCGATGGCGACGGCGTTCTTGTCGAAGCCCGCGGCGAGGCCGAAGGGGCCGTGCATGCGCAGGCCGAGGGCCTCGGTGCGGAGCTCCTCGTAGCGCGGGGCCAGGGCGGCCGCGACGAAGGTGCGCAGCACGGGGGTGCGGGCGGCGAGGCGGATCCAGCGGAAGGCCAGGTAGTGGGCCTGCTCCGGGTCCATCCGCTTGAAGACCAGGTTGAAGAACGTTTTGTACATCGTCGGAAAATCCCTCTGCGCTCGTGAAGAGGGGGACACCCGTCGTGAAACCGGTGTCCCCCTCCCCGTGTCCGGGCTGTACGGGCCTGCGTCAGTCGCGGGCTGCGGTCAGGTGCTCCGCGTGCTCCTGGAGGGAGCGGACGCCCACGTCGCCGCGGTTGAGCGCGTCGATGCCCTGGACGGCGGCGGCGAGCGCCTGGACCGTGGTCAGGCAGGGGACGCTGCGGGCCACGGCGGCCGTACGGATCTCGTAGCCGTCGAGGCGGCCGCCGGTGCCGTACGGGGTGTTGACGATCAGGTCGACCTGGCCGTCGTGGATCAGCTGGACGATGGTCTTCTCGCCGTTCGGGCCCTCGCCCTCGCTGAGCTTGCGCACCACGGTGGCGTTGATGCCGTTGCGGCGCAGCACCTCGGCGGTGCCGGAGGTGGCCATCAGCTCGAAGCCGTGGGCGACGAGCTCGCGCGCCGGGAAGATCATCGAGCGCTTGTCGCGGTTGGCCACGGAGATGAAGGCGCGGCCCTTGGTGGGCAGCGGGCCGTAGGCGCCGGCCTGCGACTTGGCGTAGGCGGTGCCGAAGACGGCGTCGATGCCCATGACCTCGCCGGTGGAGCGCATCTCGGGGCCGAGGACGGTGTCCACGCCGCGGCCGTGGATGTCGCGGAAGCGCGACCACGGCATGACGGCCTCCTTGACGGAGATCGGCGCGTCGATCGGCAGGGTGCCGCCGTCGCCGGTCTTCGGCAGCAGGCCCTCGGCGCGCAGCTCGGCGATGGTGGTGCCGAGCGAGATGCGGGCGGCGGCCTTCGCGAGCGGGACGGCGGTGGCCTTCGAGGTGAAGGGGACGGTCCGGGAGGCGCGCGGGTTGGCCTCCAGGACGTAGAGGATGTCGCCGGCCATCGCGAACTGGATGTTGATCAGGCCGCGGACGCCGACGCCCTTGGCGATCGCCTCGGTGGAGGCGCGCAGGCGCTTGATGTCGTAGCCGCCGAGGGTGATCGGGGGCAGGGCGCAGGCCGAGTCGCCGGAGTGGATGCCGGCTTCCTCGATGTGCTCCATGACGCCGCCGAGGTAGAGCTCGTGGCCGTCGTAGAGGGCGTCGACGTCGATCTCGATCGCGTCGTCGAGGAAGCGGTCGACCAGCACGGGGCGGGTCGGGGAGATCTCGGTGGACTCGGCGATGTACGACTCCAGGCGGGCCTCGTCGTAGACGATCTCCATGCCGCGGCCGCCGAGCACGTAGGACGGGCGGACCAGGACCGGGTAGCCGATCTCGTCGGCGATCGCCTTCGCACCCGCGAAGGTGGTGGCGGTGCCGTGCTTGGGGGCCGGCAGGCCGGCGTCGGCGAGGACCTGGCCGAAGGCGCCGCGGTCCTCGGCGGCGTGGATGGCCTCCGGGGAGGTGCCGACGACGGGGACGCCGTTGTCCTTGAGGGCCTGGGCGAGACCGAGGGGGGTCTGGCCGCCGAGCTGGACGACGACGCCGGCGATGGGGCCGGCCAGCGACTCGGCGTGGACGATCTCCAGCACGTCCTCGAGCGTCAGCGGCTCGAAGTACAGGCGGTCGGAGGTGTCGTAGTCGGTGGAGACGGTCTCCGGGTTGCAGTTGACCATCACGGTCTCGTAGCCGGCGTCGCTGAGGGCGAAGGAGGCGTGGACGCAGGAGTAGTCGAACTCGATGCCCTGGCCGATGCGGTTCGGGCCGGAGCCCAGGATGATCACCGCGGGCTTGGTGCGGGGCGCGACCTCGGACTCCTCGTCGTACGAGGAGTAGAAGTACGGGGTCTTCGCGGCGAACTCGGCGGCGCAGGTGTCGACCGTCTTGTAGACCGGGCGGACGCCGAGCGCGTGCCGGACCTCGCGGACGACGTCCTCGCGCAGGCCGCGGATCTCGGCGATCTGGGCGTCGGAGAAGCCGTGGCGCTTGGCCTCGGCGAGCAGCTCGGGGCCGAGCTTCTCGGCGGCGGTCAGCTCGTCCGCGATCTCCTTGATGAGGAAGAGCTGGTCGACGAACCAGGGGTCGATCTTCGTGAACTCGAAGACCTCTTCCTGGGTGGCGCCGGCGCGGATGGCCTGCATGACGGTGTTGATGCGGCCGTCGGTCGGGCGGACCGCGGTGCGCAGCAGCTCGTCCTTGTCGCCGGTGGGGCCGACGAAGGTGAACTGCGAGCCCTTCTTCTCCAGGGAGCGCAGGGCCTTCTGGAGGGCCTCGGTGAAGTTGCGGCCGATGGCCATGGCCTCGCCGACCGACTTCATGGTGGTGGTGAGGGTGGCGTCGGCCAGCGGGAACTTCTCGAAGGCGAAGCGCGGGGCCTTGACGACGACGTAGTCGAGGGACGGCTCGAAGGAGGCCGGGGTCTTCTCGGTGATGTCGTTGGGGACCTCGTCGAGCGTGTAGCCGATGGCCAGCTTGGCGGCGATCTTGGCGATCGGGAAGCCGGTGGCCTTCGAGGCGAGCGCCGAGGAGCGGGAGACGCGCGGGTTCATCTCGATGACGATGACGCGGCCGTCGGTCGGGTCGATCGCGAACTGGATGTTGCAGCCGCCGGTGTCGACGCCGACCTCGCGGATGATCGCGATGCCGATGTCGCGCAGCCGCTGGTACTCGCGGTCGGTCAGGGTCATCGCCGGGGCGACGGTGATCGAGTCACCGGTGTGGACGCCCATCGGGTCGAAGTTCTCGATGGAGCAGACGACGACCACGTTGTCCTTGGTGTCGCGCATCAGCTCCAGCTCGTACTCCTTCCAGCCGAGGATGGACTCCTCCAGGAGCACCTCGGTGGTCGGGGAGAGCGTGAGGCCCTGGCCGGCGATGCGGCGCAGCTCGTCCTCGTCGTGGGCGAAGCCGGAGCCGGCGCCGCCCATGGTGAAGGAGGGGCGGACGACGACGGGGTAGCCGCCGAGGGTGTCGACGCCCTTGATGACGTCGTCCATCGAGTGGCAGATGACCGAGCGGGCGGACTCGCCGTAGCCGATCTTGGCCTTGACGGCCTCGACGACGCCCTTGAAGAGGTCGCGGTCCTCGCCCTTGTTGATGGCCTCGACGTTGGCGCCGATGAGCTCGACGCCGTACTTCTCCAGCACACCCTGCTCGTGCATGGAGATCGCGGTGTTGAGCGCGGTCTGGCCGCCGAGGGTCGGCAGGAGCGCGTCGGGGCGCTCCTTGGCGATGATCTTCTCGACGAACTCGGGGGTGATCGGCTCGACGTACGTGGCGTCGGCGATCTCCGGGTCGGTCATGATCGTCGCGGGGTTGGAGTTCACCAGGATGACCCGCAGGCCCTCGGCCTTGAGGATGCGGCAGGCCTGGGTGCCGGAGTAGTCGAACTCGGCGGCCTGTCCGATGACGATCGGGCCGGAGCCGATGACCAGGACGGACTGGATATCGGTGCGCTTAGGCACGCTCGGCCTCCATCAGGGATACGAAGCGGTCGAAGAGGTACGCGGCGTCGTGCGGGCCGGCGGCCGCCTCGGGGTGGTACTGGACGCTGAAGGCCGGCTGGTCGAGCAGCTGGAGGCCTTCGACGACGTTGTCGTTCAGGCAGACGTGGGAGACCTCGGCGCGGCCGTAGGCGGTCTCGGTGACCTGGTCGAGGGGCGCGTCGACGGCGAAGCCGTGGTTGTGCGCGGTGATCTCGACCTTGCCGGTGGTGCGGTCCTGCACCGGCTGGTTGATGCCGCGGTGGCCGTACTTCAGCTTGTAGGTGCCGAAGCCGAGCGCGCGGCCCAGGATCTGGTTGCCGAAGCAGATGCCGAAGAGCGGGGTCTTGCGCTCCAGCACGCCCTGCATGACGGCGACGGGGCCGTCGGCGGTGGCCGGGTCGCCCGGGCCGTTGGAGAAGAACACGCCGTCGGGGTCGACCGCGTAGACGTCCTCGACGGTGGCGGTGGCGGGCAGCACGTGCACCTCGATGCCGCGTTCGGCCATCCGGTGCGGGGTCATGCCCTTGATGCCGAGGTCGACGGCCGCGACGGTGAAGCGCTTCTCGCCGATGGCGGGGACGACGTACGTCTCCTTGGTGGCGACCTCGGCGGAGAGGTTCGCGCCCTTCATCTGCGGCTGCGCCTGGACCTTGGCCAGCAGGGCCTCGTCGCGGATGCCGACCCAGGCCTCGCCCGAGAAGATGCCGACGCGCATGGCGCCGCGCTCGCGCAGGTGGCGGGTCAGGGCGCGGGTGTCGATGCCGGAGATCCCGACGACGCCCTGCTTGACCAGCTCCTCGTCCAGCGAGCGCCGGGAGCGCCAGTTGGAGGGGACGCGGGCGGGGTCGCGGACGACGTAGCCGGCGACCCAGATGCGGGAGGACTCGGGGTCCTCGTCGTTGACGCCCGTGTTGCCCACGTGCGGGGCGGTCATCACGACGACCTGCCGGTGGTACGACGGGTCGGTGAGGGTCTCCTGGTAGCCGGTCATGCCGGTGGAGAACACGGCCTCGCCGAAGGTCTCCCCCACAGCGCCGTAGGCGCGGCCGCGGAAGATCCGACCGTCCTCCAGGACGAGTACGGCGGGAGCTTTGGCTGCTCCCCTGGTGGAGGTCGTCATCGTTCGGCGCCTTCCGTCGTGATGGATGAGTTCATGAGATTGATGGCTTCGACCCAGGCGGCGTGTTCGGCCGCGCGGTCGGAGCGGAATCCGGAGTCGATCAGCTTGTCGCCGTGCGCCCAGGTGACGACGAGGAGACCGCCCTCGGTGAGTACCTTGCCCGCGATTCCCTTGTCGAGGCGGGCGCCGCGCAGCTGCGCGGCCGGTACGAAGAAGTCGTTGGCCCCCGGTCGGACCACATCGAGGCCCGCGTCGGTGAGCGTGAGCTCGACCCGGCTGCGCAGGCCCAGACCGTGCGCGACGATCCGGTCGAGCCACTGCCCGGCGGTGGTGGACCCGTGGTACCGGCCCGTCAGGGCCAGCCGGTGCTCGGGAAGACCGTCGGGTGCGGCGGGCAGCTCCGGCAGATCGTTCTGCAGAGCGCCGCGCCATTTCCAGCCCTGCCGCATCAGCCAGTAGACGAACGCGACGAAGACGGCCAGGCCGATCACCCACGCCATGCGGGCACCGAAGCTGGTCACCTCCGCCGACTGTCGTTCGGCGGCCTCGGCGGCCAGTTGGATTACTGCAGGTGTCACGCCAGTTTCCCGTCCACGACCGTTGCCCGGCCCCGCAGGAAGGTATGAGTGACGCGCCCCGGCAGCTCACGGCCCTCGTAAGGCGTGTTGCGGCTGCGGGAGGCGAAGTGTGCGGGGTCCACGACACCACGGTACGAGGTATCGACCAAGGTCAGGTTCGCGGGTTCACCTGCCGAGACGGGACGGCCGTGGTTCTCCAGGCTGCCGATGCGCGCCGGAGCGAAGCTCATCCGCTCGGCGACGCCCGCCCAATCGAGCAGTCCGGTCTCGACCATCGTCTGCTGGACGACGGAGAGCGCGGTCTCCAGGCCGACCATGCCCATGGCGGCCGCGGCCCACTCGCAGTCCTTGTCCTCGTGCGGGTGCGGGGCGTGGTCGGTGGCGACGATGTCGATCGTGCCGTCGGCGAGGGCCTCGCGCAGGGCCATGACGTCGCGCTCGGTGCGCAGCGGCGGGTTGACCTTGTAGACCGCGTTGTACGAGCGCACGAGCTCCTCGGTGAGGAGGAGGTGGTGCGGGGTGACCTCGGCGGTGACGTCGATGCCGCGGGACTTGGCCCAGCGGACGATCTCGACGGATCCGGCGGTGGAGAGGTGGCAGATGTGGACGCGGGAGCCGACGTGCTCGGCGAGCAGGACGTCGCGGGCGATGATCGACTCCTCGGCGACGGCCGGCCAGCCGCCGAGACCGAGTTCCGCGGAGACGATGCCCTCGTTCATCTGGGCGCCCTCGGTGAGGCGGGGCTCCTGGGCGTGCTGGGCGACGACTCCGCCGAAGGCCTTCACGTACTCCAGGGCGCGGCGCATGATCACGGCGTCGTCCACGCACTTGCCGTCGTCGGAGAAGACGGTGACGCGGGCGGCGGACTCGTGCATGGCGCCCAGCTCGGAGAGCTGCTTGCCCTCCAGGCCGACGGTGACGGCGCCGATGGGCTGCACGTCGCAGTAGCCGGACTCCTTGCCCAGGCGCCAGACCTGCTCGACGACGCCGGCGGTGTCGGCGACCGGGAAGGTGTTCGCCATGGCGAACACGGCGGTGTAGCCGCCGGAGGCGGCGGCGCGGGTGCCGGTGAGGACGGTCTCGGAGTCCTCGCGGCCGGGCTCGCGCAGGTGGGTGTGCAGGTCGACGAGTCCGGGGAGGAGGATCTGGCCCTCGGCCTCGATGACGGTCGCGCCCTCGGCGTCCAGGCCCGTGCCCACGGCGGCGATGGTCTCGCCGTCGATCAGGACGTCCTGCGCCTCGCCGCCGAGTACCTTCGCGCCACGGATAAGGATCTTGCTCATGGTTACTTGCTCTCCTCGGTACGGGCGGGGGCGGCGGGCGTGGTGGTGACGGCGGGCTCGGAGCCTCCGAGCAGCAGGTACAGGACGGCCATCCGGGTGGAGACGCCGTTGGCGACCTGCTCGACGGCCGTGCAGCGGTCGGAGTCGGCGACCTGGGCGGTGATCTCCATGCCGCGGTTCATCGGGCCGGGGTGCATCACGATGGCGTGCTCGGGCATCTTCGCCATGCGGTCGCCGTCGAGGCCGTACCGGCGGGAGTACTCGCGCTCGGTCGGGAAGAAGGCGGCGTTCATGCGTTCGCGCTGCACACGCAGCATCATCACCGCATCGGACTTCGGCAGCACCTCGTCGAGGTTGTACGAGACCTCGCAGGGCCAGGTCTCGACGCCGATCGGGACGAGCGTGGGTGGGGCCACCAGGGTGACCTCGGCGCCGAGGGTGTGCAGCAGGTGGACGTTGGAGCGGGCCACGCGGCTGTGCAGGACGTCGCCGACGATGGTGATCCGGCGGCCGTTCAGGTCCTTGCCGAGGCCGGCGTCGCGGCCGACCAGGCGGCGGCGCATGGTGAAGGCGTCCAGCAGGGCCTGGGTGGGGTGCTCGTGGGTGCCGTCGCCGGCGTTGACGACGGCGGAGTCGATCCAGCCGGAGGTCGCGAGCCGGTAGGGGGCGCCGGAGGCGTGGTGGCGGATGACGACCGCGTCGGCACCCATGGCCTCCAGGGTCAGGGCGGTGTCCTTCAGGGATTCGCCCTTGGAAACGGAGGAACCCTTCGCGGAGAAGTTGATGACGTCGGCCGAGAGCCGCTTGGCGGCCGCCTCGAAGGAGATCCGGGTGCGGGTCGAGTCCTCGAAGAAGAGGTTGACGACGGTGAGGCCGCGCAGGGTGGGCAGCTTCTTGATCGGCCGGTCCGCGACACGGGCCATCTCCTCGGCGGTGTCGAGGATCAGGACGGCGTCGTCGCGCGTGAGGTCGGCGGCCGAGATGAGGTGGCGCTTCATCTGGATGGCTCCGTAGGTCGGGAGGGCAGGCGGACTGACTGCAGGGGTGCGAGCGGGCAGGGCAGGGCTCGGCGCGGGCCCGGTCGGGGCCCGTCACCCGGAGGGTCTATCGGCCTGCTGCCTGGGCGGTCCGCTGGCCGAGCAGCACGGCGTCACGGCCGTCCTCCTCCTGGAGCTGGACCTTGACGGTCTCCCGCAGCGACGTGGGGAGGTTCTTGCCGACGTAGTCGGCGCGGATCGGCAGTTCGCGGTGGCCTCTGTCGACGAGGACCGCGAGCTGCACGGCGCGGGGGCGGCCGAGGTCGCCGAGGGCGTCGAGGGCGGCGCGGATGGTGCGGCCGGAGAAGAGCACGTCGTCGACGAGGACGACGAGGCGGCCGTCGAGGTCGTCGCCGGGGATCTCGGTGCGACCGATCGCGCGGGCGGGCTTCATCCGCAGGTCGTCGCGGTACATGGTGATGTCGAGGGAGCCGACCGGGATCTTCGCGCCGGTGATCTCTTCGAGCTTGGCGGCCAGCCGGCGGGCGAGGTAGACACCGCGGGTGGGAATGCCGAGGAGCACCACGTCGTCGGCACCCTTGGCGCGTTCGACGATCTCGTGGGCGATGCGGGTCAGGACCCGCGCGATGTCCTGCGCTTCGAGTACGGGGCGCATGGAATCGGTGTTCTGCTGGGTGTCCATGAAAAGGACCTCCTTCTCCGCCTCACGGGACGGACCTTAAAGGACGTCTGATGTACGCCTCACACGGTACCAGGCAGAGGCCGGTGGCTCGGACCGGGCCGGTACGGAATGGCTCTCTCAGGGCTGCTGGGACGAGCACCCAGGGGGGCGACGAAGACCATTCGGCTTGACGCATCCAAGTAACGCTGCGTAACCTCACAGTGAGTTACCAGCCGCGCGGCGGAGCCGCACGTAGTTACGTAGTTACGTAGTCGCAGTGTCCATCAGTCACAGCGTCACAGCGTCCGGGAGCGTTATGTCCAGCGAATACGCCAAACAGCTCGGGGCCAAGCTCCGCGCCATCCGCACCCAGCAGGGCCTTTCCCTCCACGGTGTCGAGGAGAAGTCCCAGGGCCGGTGGAAGGCCGTCGTGGTCGGTTCCTACGAGCGCGGGGACCGCGCCGTGACCGTCCAGCGTCTTGCCGAGCTGGCGGACTTCTACGGGGTTCCGGTGCAGGAGCTGCTGCCGGGTACGACGCCCGGCGGGGCTGCCGAGCCGCCGCCGAAGCTGCGTCTCGACCTGGAGCGCCTGGCGGGCGTGCCCGCCGAGAAGGCCGGCCCGCTGCAGCGTTACGCGGCGACGATCCAGAGCCAGCGCGGCGACTACAACGGCAAGGTGCTGTCGATCCGCCAGGACGACCTGCGCACCCTGGCCGTCATCTATGACCAGTCCCCCTCGGTCCTGACCGAGCAGCTGATCAGCTGGGGCGTGCTGGACGCGGACGCCCGTCGCGCGGTGGCGCACGAGGAACTCTGAGTCCCGGTCTCCGGACCAGCAGAAACGTTTACCGGTGGGCGCCGGACCCTTGCGGGGGTCCGGCGCCCACCGGTTTTCTCGTTCCCGCGCCCCGCGCCGCGCACGCCGCGCCGCATACGGAAGGGCCCGCAACGCGTACGTTGCGGGCCCTTCCGTAGGGCGGTGCCGGCGCCGGTCCGTGCGGTCAGCTCTCGCTGCGCCGCAGGCTCGGCTTCAGGTCCTTGAAACGGGCCAGCAGCCCGTTCACGAACGAGGGGGACTCGTCCGTCGAGAACTCCTTGGCCAGCTGGACGGCCTCGTCGATGGCCACGGCGTCCGGGGTGTCGTCCACCCAGATCAGCTCGTAGGCACCGAGCCGCAGGATGTTCCGGTCCGCGACCGGCATGCGGTCGAGTTCCCAGTCCACGGCGTAGGTGATGATCAGATCGTCGATGCGGTTCACCTTGTCGGCGTAACCCTCGACGAGATCCATCGTGAAGGCGCTGACCGGCGGCTGCCGGTCGTCCGACCGCGCGTGGCGGATCCAGTCCGCGAGGACCTCGCGGACGGGCACGTCGCGCTGGTCCGCCTCGAAGAGGATCTGGAAGGCGCGCTTGCGCGCATTGCTCCGAGCAGCCACGGGTTAGTTGCTCTTCCGGCCGAGGTAGTCGCTGGTGCGGGTGTCGACCTTGACCGTCTCGCCGGTGGTGACGAAGAGCGGGACCTGGATCTCGTAGCCGGTCTCCAGGGTGGCGGGCTTGGTGCCACCGGTGGAGCGGTCGCCCTGGACGCCCGGGTCGGTGTGCTCGATCTTGAGCTCGACCGCGGCCGGGAGCTCGACGTAGAGCACCTCGCCCTCGTGCTGGGCGACAGAGGCGGTGAAGCCCTCGATCAGGAAGTTGGCGGCGTCGCCGACAGCCTTCTTGTCCACCATCAGCTGGTCGAAGGTGGTCATGTCCATGAAGACGAAGTACTCGCCGTCCATGTAAGAGAACTGCATGTCACGGCGGTCGATGGTGGCCGTCTCGACCTTCGTGCCGGCGTTGAACGTCTTGTCGACGACCTTGCCGGAGAGCACGTGCTTGAGCTTGGTGCGCACGAAGGCCGGGCCCTTGCCGGGCTTGACGTGCTGGAACTCGACGACGGACCAGAGCTGGTCACCGTCGAGCTTGAGCACCATGCCGTTCTTGAGGTCGTTCGTGGAAGCCACGGTTGCGGAATCTCCTGCACTGGAAGACCACGGGTGCGCGCACAGCCCGGCAGAGCCGGCTAGAGCGCGAGCAGCTCCTTGGTCGTAATGGTGAGTAGCTCGGGACCGCCGTCCGCCTCGGGGCGTACGACGAGCGTGTCATCGATCCGGACACCTCCCCGGCCCGGGAGGTGAACCCCCGGTTCGACGGTGACCGGCACGCAAGCGTCCAGTTTACCCATTGCCGTAGGTGCAAGCTGCGGGTCCTCGTCGATTTCGAGGCCCACGCCGTGTCCGGTCCACGGAGCGAGGGCTTCCGAGTGACCCGCGGAGTCCAGGACGGAGCGTGCGGCATGGTCCACGTCCCGGTACGCGGCCCCGGGCAGCAAGGCCTCGCGCCCGGCCCGCTGGGCGGTGAAGACGAGGTCGTACAGCTCGATCTGCCAGTCGGCGGGGCTGGTGCCGATCACGAAGGTCCGGCCGATCTCGCACCGGTAGCCACGGTAGTTGGCGCCCAGGCAGACCGTGAGGAAGTCGCCCTCCTCCACCCTGCGGTCGGAGGGCCGGTGCCGGGAGCGGCCGGAGTGCGGGCCGGTGCCGACGGAGGTCGGGAAGGCGGGGCCGTCCGCCCCGTGGTCGACGAGCCGCCGCTCCAGCTCCAGGGCGAGGTGCCGTTCGGTGCGCCCGACGAGGATGGACTCCAGCAGCTCCCCGAGGGCCTGGTCGGCGATCTCGGCGGCGATCCGCAGGCAGGCGATCTCCTCCTCGTCCTTGACGAGGCGCTGCTGCTCGACGGCGGTGCCGAGGTCGGCGAGGCGCAGTTTGGGCGCGACGGAGCGCAGGGCCCGGTGGCGGCCGACGGTGAGGTGGTGTTCCTCCACCGCGAGCGAGTCTGCCCGGACGGAGGCGGCCAGGTCGGCGGCGGCGACGGCCGGGTCCCCGCCGGGGCTGCCCAGGACGGAGACGTCCAGGTGCTCGTCGAGGCGGCCCTCGTCGGCCTCGCCGGTGGGCGCCCCGGAGCAGAACAGCATGTCCTCGGTGGGGCCGACGAGCAGCACCGCGCCGAGCGGGGACGCCCCGGAGAGGTAGCGGACGTTCGCCGGACGCGTGATCAGTGCGGCGGCGTTCCCCGCGGCGGCACATCGGTCGCGAAGCAGGTCCCGGCGGGCGGCGTACACGTCTGACATGTCTTCGAGCGTACGAGCGCCCCGCCGATCCGGCCCGGCGAGCGCGTCCGGACGGGCCTGGGACGACCTGGGGCGATGGCGTGCCGACCGGCCGGGAGCCCGGCCTGAGCGCCGGTACGCCCCCTGCGCGGACACGGCCTAGCCGGGCCAGCCGCCGGGGGCCGACAGGGCGCGTGCCAGGGCCTCGTCGAGGGCGCGGGCGGTGCCCTCGACGTCGAGGTGGGAGTTGTCGATGATCGGCAGTCCGGAGCCGTACCAGCCGGCCATCCGGCCGTGGATCCGCGCGACTTCCTCGTCGGAGAGCCGGCGATTGCCGGAGCGGGCCGCGTTGCGCTCCAGGACGATCTCCAGGCCGGGCAGCAGCACCACCGGCAGCAGCGTGGGGCCCACGTGCCGCTTCCAGCCGCCCAGCCCGACCACGGGCCGGTCCGGGAAGACGGCGTCGTCCAGGATGCAGGAGATGCCGTTCGCCAGGTAGTTGCGGGCGGCGAAACCGCAGGTGCGGCGGGCGAGCCGGTACTGGGCCTCGGAGTGCTCGTTCCAGCCCGCCTGGGGGTCGGCGAAGCCGGAGCAGACCCACTCGCGGACGTCGTCCAGGCTCACGTGGGCGGTCGGCACGGGCCGGGTGCTGGCCCAGTGCCGGGCGACGGTGGTCTTACCGGCACCGGCCGGGCCGATCAGCAGTACGGCGAGGACGGCCCCGCCGGTGCCCGGCACCGCGGGAGGCAGCGGGATGTGCCCGGTGGCCTCCGGCACAGCGGGCACCGGCTGCGACTGATGGTGCTGGTGAGGCGGTTGCTGGGGCTGGTGAGGCGGCTGGGGCGGAGACTGCGGCGGGGGCGAACCCGGCCAGCCCTGTGCCGGGGGTATCGGCGGCTGCGGGGGCGCCGACGGACGCGGTCCCGGCTGCCCCCAGCCCGCGCCCCCGCCCCCCACTCCGTGCTGCATCCGCTGCCACTCCGTCTCGTTCCGGCGACTGATGCGAGAACGTTATATGACTGCCGGGGCCCGGCCGTCCACCAGCACCGTCAGGCAGCGTGTCAGGCGGAGATCTCGTCCGCCAGTGCGCGGAGCGCGAGCCGGTACGAACCGATACCGAAGCCCGCCACCGTTCCGGTCGCCACGGCCGCGATGACCGAGGTGTGACGGAACTCCTCGCGGGCGTACGGGTTCGAGATGTGCACCTCGATCAGCGGCGCCGTGCGCTGCGCGGCCGCGTCCCGCATGCCGTACGAGTAGTGGGTGAAGGCCCCCGGGTTGATGACCACGGGGATCTTCCCGTCCGCCGCCTCGTGCAGCCAGCGGATCAGCTCGCCCTCGTCGTTGGTCTCACGGACCTCGACGTCGAAGCCGAGCTCCTCGCCCAGCGAGCGGCAGCTCTCCACCAGCCCCGCGTACGAGGTGGCCCCGTACACGTCGGGCTCGCGCGAGCCGAGCCGGCCCAGGTTCGGGCCGTTCAGCACGAGGACGCGGCGGCTCACGCCGACACCTCACCGTAGGCCGCGACCAGGTGCGCCGGGTCGGGACCCTCCAGGACGGTCGGCTTGGCCAGCCCGTCGAGGACGATGAAGCGCAGCAGGTTGCCGCGGGACTTCTTGTCGACCTGCATGGTCTGGAGCAGCTTGGACCACTGGTCGCCGCGGTAGGTGAGCGGCAGCCCGACCGAGGCGAGAACCGCCTTGTGCCGGTCGGCCGTCGCGTCGTCGAGCCGGCCCGCGAGCCGGCCGAGCTCGGCGGCGAACACCATGCCGACGGAGACGGCCGCGCCGTGCCGCCACTTGTAGCGCTCGTTCTTCTCGATGGCGTGCGCGAGGGTGTGGCCGTAGTTGAGGATCTCGCGCAGTCCCGACTCCTTGAGGTCGCTGGAGACCACGTCGGCCTTGACCTGGATGGAGCGCACGATGAGCTCGGCGGTGTGCGGGCCCTCGGGCGTACGCGCCGCCGCGGGGTCCTCCTCGATCAGGTCGAGGATCACCGGGTCGGAGATGAACCCCGCCTTGATGATCTCGGCGAGGCCGCTGACGTAGTCGTTGACCGGCAGCGAGTCCAGGGCCGCCAGGTCGCAGAGCACACCGGCCGGCGGGTGGAAGGCACCCACCAGGTTCTTGCCCTCGGCGGTGTTGATGCCGGTCTTGCCGCCGACCGCCGCGTCCACCATCGCGAGGACGGTGGTCGGTACGGCGACCCAGCGCACCCCGCGCAGCCAGCTGGCCGCGACGAAGCCCGCGAGGTCGGTGGTGGCTCCCCCGCCGACGCCGACGATCACGTCGGTGCGGGTGAAACCGGACTGGCCCAGCGCCTTCCAGCAGTAGGCGGCGACCTCGATGGTCTTGGCCTCCTCGGCGTTCGGCACCTGGATGGCGACCGCCTCGTAGCCCTGCTCGGCCAGGTCGTCGCGCAGTGCCTCACCGGTCGAGGCCAGCGCCTCGGGGTGGATCACGGCGACCCGCTGGGCCTTCGTACCGATCAGGGAGCCGAGCTCGCCGAGCAGCTGCCGCCCGACCAGCACGTCGTACGCGTCGTGTCCGGCACTCTCGCCGACGTGGATCCGCGTCACCTGGTCTGTCATACGTCCTTCAACTCCAGAGCGTCGAGGACCGCCTGGGCGACCTCTTCGGGGGTGCGGTCGTCGGTGGCCACGACGACGCGCGCGACTTCGGTGTACAGGGGGCGCCGGGCGTCCATCAGCTCGCGCCACTGGCGGCGCGGGTTGACGGCGAGCAGCGGGCGGGCGGCGCCGAGGCCCACGCGCCGTACGGCTTCCTCGACGTCCATCGACAGATAGGCGACGGGCAAACCGGCCAGCAGCGCGCGGGTGCCCTCGTCGAGGACGGCGCCGCCGCCGAGGGCGAGGACTCCGGTGTGCCCGGCGACGGCGGTGGCGACCGCCTGCCGCTCGAGCTCACGGAAGTACGGCTCGCCCTCGTCGACGAAGATGTCGGAGATCTCGCGGCCCTGGGCCGCGACGATGTCGGCGTCGGTGTCCCGGTAGGGGACGCCGAGCCGCTCGGCGAGCAGCGCCCCCACCGTGGACTTGCCGGACCCCATGGGGCCGACGAGGACGACCAGTGGTCCGGCCGTCACCGGATCTGCAGGTTGTCGAGGTACGACCGGACGTTGCGGCGGGTCTCCGGGACGGAGTCCCCGCCGAACTTCTCGACGACCGCGTCGGCCAGGACGAGGGCGACCATGGCCTCGGCGACGATGCCGGCGGCCGGCACGGCGCACACGTCGGAGCGCTGGTGGTGGGCCACCGTCGCCTCTCCGGTGGCCACGTCGACGGTCGCCAGCGCGCGCGGGACGGTCGCGATGGGCTTCATCGCCGCGCGTACGCGCAGCAGTTCGCCGGTGGTCAGTCCGCCCTCGGTGCCGCCGGAGCGGCCGGAGGTGCGCCTCAGGCCCTCGGGGGTGGAGACGATCTCGTCGTGCGCCTTCGAGCCGGGCACGCGGGCGAGCTCGAAGCCGTCGCCGACCTCGACCCCCTTGATGGCCTGGATGCCCATGAGGGCGGCGGCGAGGCGGGCGTCGAGGCGGCGGTCCCAGTGGACGTGCGAGCCGAGGCCGACGGGGACTCCGTACGCCAGCACCTCGACGACGCCGCCGAGGGTGTCGCCGTCCTTGTGGGCCTGGTCGATCTCCGCGACCATCGCCTTGCTGGCGTCCGCGTCGAGGCAGCGCACCGGGTCGGCGTCGAGCTTGTCGACGTCGGCGGGGGTCGGGTAGACGCCGTACGGGGCCTTGGCCGCGGCCAGTTCCACCACGTGCGAGACGATCTCGATGCCGGCGACCTCCTTGATGAAGGAGCGGGCGACGGCGCCGAGGGCGACGCGGGCGGCGGTCTCACGGGCGCTGGCGCGCTCCAGGATCGGCCGGGCCTCGTCGAAGCCGTACTTCTGCATGCCGGCGAGGTCGGCGTGGCCGGGGCGCGGACGGGTCAGCGGCGCGTTGCGGCCGGTGTCCTTGAGCAGCGAGGGGTCGACGGGGTCGGCCGACATGACCGTCTCCCACTTGGGCCACTCGGTGTTGCCGATCATGACCGCGATCGGGGAGCCCTGGGACAGGCCGTGGCGGACACCGCCGAGGAAGGTGATCTCGTCCTGCTCGAACTTCATCCGGGCACCGCGGCCATAGCCGAGCCGGCGCCGGGCCAGGTGATCGGCCACCAGCTCGGTGGTGACCGGGACGCCGGCGGGAAGACCCTCCAGCGTCGCGACCAGTGCCGGTCCGTGCGACTCTCCTGCGGTCAGCCAACGCAACCTGCTCAACGATGCTCCTCATGCTCGCGCCTGGTACAGCGACGGCGCGATCGGGTGCGCGGCCCGGACCCGCCTCACCCGATCCTCCCACGTCCGGAGGGGTTTATCGGGCCCCGGTCCAGCTATCGGACGCCTGGGGCGTCAGCGGGACCGCCGGCCGCGCTCGCGCTGCCAGGTGATCCCGTACCAGAGGACGACGGAACCGAAGAGTCCGAGAATGAGCGCCTTGGCCCACAGGGGCAGGGTGCCGAACGCCACCCTGACCATGCCGAAGACGACGAAGGGGAGATCCCACTTCGACGCGAGTACCTCGTCCGTGCTGTTCCCGTCCATACCGCCCCCTGAGAATACGCAGGTGGCAAGCCTAACGGGCGGCGAGCGCCCGCTCTCCGGCAGCCCTCATGGCGGCGAGCGGACCCGGGGTCCGGCCCGTCATCAGCTCGACCTGGAGCACGGCCTGGTGGACGAGGAGGTCGAGTCCGCCGACGACCTGGCCGCCCTGCCGGGACCAGGCCGCGGCCAGCGCGGTCGGCCAGGGGTCGTACAGGACGTCGAAGAGGGTGCCGGCCCCTTCGGGTACGGACGCCGCCAGGGCGTCGGTCGTACCGGCCGGAGTGGTGGCGATCACCAGGGGCGCGGAGAGCGCGGCGGCTGCCTCGGACCAGTCGGCCGTGCGGACGGGCACGCCGAGGCGCTCGCCCCACTGCCGCATCTCGTCCGCGCGGGCCGCCGAGCGGACGTACGCCGTGACCTCGCCGGAGCAGATCCGCGAGAGCGCGGCGAGCGCCGAGGAGGCCGTGGCGCCGGCGCCGAGGACGGCGGCGGAGGGCACCTTCTCGACGCCGCGCTCGTGGAGCGCGGCGACGATGCCGGGGATGTCGGTGTTGTCGCCGAGGCGCCGGCCGTCCTCGGTGAGGACGACGGTGTTGACCGCCTCGACGGAGGCGGCCGTGTCACTGATGCCGTCCAGCAGCGGCATGATCGCCCGCTTGAGCGGCATCGTCAGGGACAGCCCGGCCCACTCGGGGCCGAGTCCTGCCACGAACTGCGGGAGCGCGGCCTCGTCGATCTCGAAGCGGTCGTACGACCAGTCGTCGAGGCCGAGCTCCTGATAAGCGGCGCGGTGCAGCACCGGTGAGAGAGAGTGCTCGATGGGCGAACCCAACACCGCGGCCCTTATGCGTGACATGTCCTGCTATCCACCGTTCTTCTGCTTCTGCCGTTCCTGGAACTCGTTGGCCAGCTTGGTGTGCTCTTCGTAGGTCTTGGTGAAGGTCGTGGTCTTGCCGTCGACCGACACGAAGAACATCCAGCCACCGTGGTCCGGGTTGAGCGTAGCGGTCAGCGCGTCCAGGCCCGGGTTGTTGATCGGACCGGTGGGCAGTCCCCTGACGAAGTGCGTGTTGTAGGGGTGGTCGAAGGCCTGGGCTTCCTTCAGGTTGAAGTTGATCTCGCTCTGGTTCTTGACGTAGTTGTACGTCGAGTCGAACTGGAGCTTCTGGTTCGTGACGTCGTTGGTCTTCTTGAGGCGGTTGTAGACGACCTCGGCCATCTTCCGGAAGTCGTCGTGGTTCTTGCCCTCGGCGTTGACGAGGCTGGCGACCGTGACCACCTGGAGCGGATTCTCCAGGCCCAGCTCCTTGGCCTTGCCCTCGAGGCCCAGCTCCGTGTACTTGTCGGTCGCGTTCTTGACCATCTGCTTGAGCAGGGAGTCGGGGGTGCTGTCCTTGCTGAGGTCGTAGCGCGCCGGGTACAGGAAGCCTTCGAGCGGGTCGATCAGCTTCGGGTTGTTGTTCGCCCAGGCCGGCAGGCCGAGGTTCTTGACCTCGCGCTTGGCGATCTCGGCGGTGGTGCCCTCCTGCTGGCCCAGCTTCTTGTCGATCGCCGCGTACACCGCGGTGTTGCGCATGCCTTCGGTGACCGTGATGACGTTCAGCTTCGAGGGATCGCTCATGACCTCGACCGCGGACGCGGCCGACATCTTCTTCCTGAGCGGGTAGACACCGGCCTGGATGGCCTTGCCCGGAGGGAGCTTGGACGCGGCGTCGACGAACGCCTGTCCGCTGGCGACGACGCCCGCCTTCTTGAGGATCAGGCCCATCTGCAGGAGGCCCGAGCCCTTGGGGATCTCGACCTCGACGATCTCGCCGTCGCCCTCGCCCGCGAAGTCCTCGGCCGAGGCGAACCGGGCCTTGATGTAGTTGTAGCCGTAGTAGCCGCCACCGCCGACCACGCCGAGGATGACGACCGCGGCGACCAGGCAGGCCGTACCGCTGCGCTTCTTGGGCTTGCCGCCCTTGGAGCGGCCGCCCCGGCGGCCGTCACCGTCGTCGTCGCCGTCGCCGTCGTCGTCGCCGTCACGGCCTCCACCGTCGGTGAGCAGGCCCTTCTCCGGCTCCTCCGCCAGCTCCGGCTCCTCCACGGGTTCCGGCTCGAGGTGCCGCCGGCCCGGGGGCTGCGGCGGCTCGTAGGCGTCTTCCGTGCGGTAGAGGTCGGGGGCCTCACCCGGGTAGCCCGCCGCGGGCTGCTGGGTGTAGGGGTCCACGCCCGCGTACGGGTCGGTCTGCACCGCGGCCGTGTACTGGCCCTGGCCGGTGTCCCAGCCCTGGCTGTCGTACACCGGCTGCTGCGGCTGGGGCTGCTGCGCCTGCTGCGCCTGCTGCGGCGGGGCATAGCCCTGCTGCTGCCCCGCGTACTGCTGCTGCGGGTACTGGCCCTGCACGTACTGCTGCGGCTGCTGCGGTTGCGGCTGCTGCGGCTGTTGCGCCTGCTGCGGGTACTGCCCCTGCGGGTACTGCTGCTGCTGGTATTGCTGCTGCTGGTACTCCGGGTACTGCTCGTACTGCGGATGCTGGGGGTACTGCTGCTGGTACTGGGGCTCCTGTGGGTACTCCTGCTGCTGCTGCGGGGCACCGCCGTAAGGCACCTGGCCCTGCTGGGTCTGGTGCCCGGTCCACCCCTGGTCCCCGTAAAGGGGGTCCTCGGGGTGCCAGGGTTCGGGGCCACGGCCCCGGCCATACTCAGTCATCGGTCCCCTAGAGCCGCGAGACGGAGGCCACGGACTCCGTCGTCCGTGGCACCCGGTTCCGCCTCTTTGACGGTGGGCGACGGCTGTTCGAATGCCGTCTCATCGCGCGGAACGTTACCGTATCGCGATCAGACAACCACTTCGACGCACTCACCGGGAGGATTACCTGATACCCGTTCGGTCTCAAGAGCGTTCTGAAGGATCACCACAGCGGCTGCCTGATCGATGACCGACCGGCCCTTCTTGGCGTTCTTCCCGGAGGCGCGCAGACCCTGGGCGGCGGTGACCGTGGTCATCCGCTCGTCCACCAGACGGACCGTCACCGGCTTGATGCCCTTGGCGAGTTCGTTCGCGAAGGCCCGCACCTTGACCGCGGCCGGCCCCTCCCGCCCGCTGAGCGAGCGGGGAAGGCCGACCACCACTTCGAGGGGCTCGTACTCCTCGACGAGCTGCCGCAGCCGCCGGTGCGCGAAGGGGATGTCCCGGCCCGGAACGGTTTCCACCGGTGTGGCCAGCACCCCGTCGGGGTCGCACGAGGCGACCCCGATACGGGCGTCCCCGACATCGATGGCGAGCCGGCGGCCGCGGCGCAGCGTCATCGTCAGGCCGTCTCGACGACGAGGCGCTCGACGGCGCTGATGGCCTCCGGCACCGCGGCCGGGTTCTGGCCGCCGCCCTGGGCGACGTCCGGCTTGCCGCCACCGCCGCCGCCGAGGGTCTTGGCGGCCGTACGGACCAGGTCGCCGGCCTTGAGGCCGCGCTCGCGGGCGGCCTCGTTGGTGGCGATCACGGTCAGCGGGCGGTCGTTCGCCACGGTGAAGAGGGCCACGACGGCCGGGCGGTCGCCGGGGATGCGGCCGCGGACGTCGAGGACCAGCTTGCGCAGGTCGTCCGCGCCGATGCCGTCCGCGACCTGGCCGACGACGAGGGCGACGCCCTTGATGTCCTGGGCGTTCTGGGCGAGCCCTGCGGCGGCCTGGAGGACCTTCTCCGCGCGGAACTTCTCGATCTCCTTCTCGGCGTCCTTCAGCTTGCCGAGCATGGAGGCGATCTTCTCCGGCAGCTCCTCCGGGCGGCCCTTGACCAGCTCCTGGAGCTGGGCGACGACCGTGTGCTCCTTGGCGAGGAAGTTGTACGCGTCCACACCCACCAGGGCCTCGACGCGGCGCACGCCGGAGCCGATGGAGGACTCGCCGAGCAGCTTCACCAGACCCAGCTGGGCGGTGTTGCCGACGTGCGTGCCGCCGCACAGCTCCTTGGAGAAGTCGCCGATGGTCACGACGCGCACGCGCTCGCCGTACTTCTCGCCGAACTCGGCGATGGCGCCCTGCTTCTTCGCCTCGTCGATGCTCATGATCTCGGCGGTGACGTCGAGCTCGCGCGACAGCACGTCGTTGATCTTCTGCTCGACGTCGGTCAGGACCGAGCCGGGAACGGCGTTCGGCGAACCGAAGTCGAAGCGGAAGCGGCCGGGGCTGTTCTCGGAACCGGCCTGGGCGGCCGTCGGGCCGAGGGCGTCACGCAGCGCCTGGTGGGTCAGGTGCGTGGCCGAGTGGGCGCGGGCGATGGCCCGGCGGCGGTTGACGTCGATGGCGGCGTAGGCGGAGGCACCGACCGTCACCTCGCCGACCTGGACGGAGCCCTTGTGCACGGAGACGCCCGGGACCGGCTGCTGCACGTCGCGGACGACGATGACGGCGCCGGAGTCGAGCTTGATGCGGCCCTGGTCGGCGAGCTGGCCGCCGCCCTCGGCGTAGAAGGGGGTGCGGTCGAGGACGACCTCGACCTCGTCGCCCTCGGAGGCGGCGGGCGCGGAGACGCCGTTGACCAGGAGGCCGACGATGGTGGACTCGCCCTGGTTGGTGGCGTAGCCGGTGAACTCGGTGCCGCCGGCGCTGTCGGCGATCTCCCGGTAGGCGGACATGTCCGCGTGGCCGGTCTTCTTGGCCTTGGCGTCGGCCTTGGCCCGGTCGCGCTGCTCCTGCATCAGGCGGCGGAAGCCGGGCTCGTCCACGGAGAGGCCCTGCTCGGCGGCCATCTCCAGGGTGAGATCGATCGGGAAGCCCCAGGTGTCGTGGAGCAGGAACGCCTTGTCGCCGGAGAGCACGGTGCCGCCGGCGGCCTTGGTCTCGGTCACGGCGGTGTCGAGGATGTTGGTGCCGCCCTTGACGGCCTTGAGGAAGGCGGCTTCCTCGGCGAGCGCGACGGTCTCGATGCGCTTGCGGTCGGTGACGAGCTCCGGGTACTGCTGGCCCATCGTGTTGATCACGACGTCGACGAGGTCCTGGACGACCGGGCCGGTGGCGCCCATGAGGCGCATGTTGCGGATGGCGCGGCGCATGATGCGGCGCAGCACGTAGCCGCGGCCCTCGTTGCCGGGGGTGACGCCGTCGCCGATGAGCATGACGGAGGTGCGGATGTGGTCGGCGACCACGCGCATCGACACGTCGGTGTTCTGGGCGGCGCCGTACTGCACGCCGGTCAGCTCGGTGGCCTTGTCCATGACCACGCGCAGGGTGTCGGTCTCGTACATGTTCTGCACGCCCTGCAGGATCATCGCGAGGCGTTCGAGGCCGAGACCGGTGTCGATGTTCTTCGACGGCAGGTCGCCGAGGATCGGGAAGTCTTCCTTGCCGTCGCCGGCGCCGCGCTCGTACTGCATGAAGACCAGGTTCCAGATCTCCACGTAGCGCTCGTCGTTGACGGCCGGGCCGCCCTCGACGCCGAACTCCGGGCCGCGGTCGTAGTTGATCTCCGAGCACGGGCCGCAGGGGCCGGGGACGCCCATGGACCAGAAGTTGTCCTTCTTGCCCAGGCGCTGGATGCGCTCGGCGGGGACGCCGATCTTCTCGCGCCAGATCGTCTCGGCCTCGTCGTCGTCGAGGTAGACGGTGATCCAGAGCTTCTCCGGCTCCAGGCCGTAGCCGCCGTCCGCCACGGAGCTGGTGAGCAGCTCCCAGGCGTACTTGATGGCGCCTTCCTTGAAGTAGTCCCCGAAGGAGAAGTTGCCGCACATCTGGAAGAACGTGCCGTGCCGGGTGGTCTTGCCGACCTCTTCGATGTCCGGCGTACGGACGCACTTCTGCACGCTGGTGGCCCGCGGGGCCGGGGGCTTGGTCTCGCCGAGGAAGTACGGCTTGAACGGGACCATGCCCGCGTTGACCAGCAGCAGAGTCGGGTCGTCCGCGATGAGCGACGCCGAAGGGACAACGGCGTGACCGCGCTCCTCGAAGAAGCTCAGCCAGCGGCGGCGAATCTCAGCCGACTCCATCAGTGGTCCTCATTCCGGTCGTACGAAAACTTAGGTCGGTAGGTGGTCTTGCTGTTCTCGATGGCACGCAGCCGCCGCGGCCCGGGGAGGGCCGTGACGTTGTCGGGCCGGTCGGGGTCCTGGTGGAGCCCCAGTGCGTCGTTCAGCTCGTCCTCGCGCTGCGTCATTCCCGCTTTGACGTCGAGGGCGAAGTCCTTGAGGCGGTGTCCCGCCTCCACGGCCTTGTCGGCCGCCTGGGCGGCGAGACTCTCCGGCGTCAGCTTCTTCAGCTGGCGGTTGACCTTGGTGGTGGCCCACACGCCGGCGGCTGCGCCGGCGGTGAACCAGAAGGCTCGGCGGAACATCGGCGGTCTCAGCCCTTCTGCTTGCGGCGCCGGGCGGCCGGCACCGTACGTCCAACGATCACGGTTCGTCGGGATGCCTTCGCCGGCGTGCCGCCCGACGTCGCGGCATCCCCCTTGCCCAGCGCCTTGCGGACGCCGTAGCCGAAGGCCGCGACCTTCACCAGCGGGCCGCCGAAGGCGGTGGCCACGGTGGAGGACAGCGCGGAGGCGTTGGAGGTGACCTCCTGCACGTCGCTCGCGATGGCGTCGACCCGGTCGAGCTGGGTGCGCGCGGAGCGGACGGTGGTGGAGGCGTCGGCGAGCAGCGGGACGGCCTGGTCGGTCACGTCGGCCACCAGCTTGGTGGTCGCCCTGAGCACCTGGGCCAGTCTCACCAGGGCCACGGCGAGGAAGGAGATCAGGATGGCCCAGAAGACGGCCACGATGATCCCGGCCACCTCTACACCGGACACGTCACACCGCTCTCTGTCTGTACCTGAACCGCAGGACTATTCGCCCTCCGACCCTATCGCGCCGGAGATCCCCGGCCGTACCGGAAATCCGGGAGGTCCCCGGCCCGCCTTGAACGCAGCGCATCCGGACCAGTACCCTCCGTGTCCCATGGGACAGAGACCCCTTCGAAGTACCGCCGGGGGCAATCTTCCCTCGGAGCTCGGCCGGTTCGTCGGGCGGGGTGGCGAACTCGCCGAGCTGGGGCGGCTCCTGGAGTCCTCCCGGCTCGTGACGGTGACCGGCGTGGGCGGGGTGGGAAAGTCCCGGCTCGCGCTCGCGGCCGCCCGGGCCGCCGCCGAGGGATCGCAGGAACGCTACTGCGACGGGGTCTGGCTGGCGGAGCTGGCCACCGTACGGGATCCCGCGCTGCTGGAGCTGGCGCTCGCCGAGGCGCTGGAGCTGACCGACCACACCACCCGGCCGCCGCGGGCGGTCCTGGCCGAGCACCTGGCCGGGCGCCGGCTGCTGCTGGTCCTGGACGGCTTCGAGCAGCTGGTCGACGAGTGCGCCGGCCTGGTACGGGAGCTGCTGCGGCGCTGCCCCGGCCTGCACGTCCTCGCGGCCGGCCGGCGCCCGCTGGCCCTGGACGGGGAGCTGGCCTTCCCGCTCGCCCCGCCGGCCGCCGAGGAGGCGCTGGCCCTGCTGGCGGCGCGGGCGTCGGCAGCCGACCCTTCCTTCGCGGTGACCGCGGAGAACCGGGCGGTGCTGGTCGAGCTGTGCGCCCGTCTCGACGGGATCCCGCTGGCGCTGGAGCTGGCGGCGGGCCGGCTGCGGACGCTGTCCCCCGCACAGGTGCTGGCCCGGCTGGAGGACCGCTTCGCGCTGCTGACGGGCGGTGCGCGTGGCGGGCTCGCCCGGCACCGGGCGCTGCGGACGGCGATCGGCTGGAGCCATGAGCTGTGCACGCCGGCGGAGCGGCTGCTGTGGGCGCGGCTGTCGGTGTTCGCGGGGCAGTTCGACCTCGACGCCGTCGAATATGTGTGCGCGGGTCCGGATCTGCCGGTGGAGGACGTGCTGGACCTGGTCGGGGAGCTCCTGGCCCAGTCCCTGCTGGTCCGGGAGGAGACGCCCGCCGGGGTGCGTTTTCGCATGCTGGAGACCGTACGGGCGTACGGGGCGGGGTGGCTGGAGTCGCTGGGCGACGCGGGGCGCCTGCGGCGGCGCCACCGGGACTGGTACGTGGGGCTGGCGACGTGGTGCGAGCTGGACTGGTTCAGCCCGCGCCAGCAGGAGGTGGCCGCCCTGGTGGAGGCGGAGCTGCCGAACATCCGGCTCGCGCTGGAGTGCTGCCTGGACGAGCCGGACGAGACGCATCTGGCCCAGTACCTGGCGGGGACGCTGTGGTTCTACTGGGCGGGCTGCGGGCGCCTGACCGAGGGGCGGCACTGGCTGGACCGGACCCTGGAGCCGGTGGACCGGGCGGTGGAGTACGAGAGCTCGCGGCTGAAGGCCCTGTGGGTGCTGGGCTATGTCGCGGCCCTGCAGGGGGACGCGACGGCCTCGATGAGCGCCCTGTACGAGTGCCGGGACGGGGCGGCGCAGAGCGGGAACCCGGTCGCGGCGGCCTACACGGTGCACCGGATGGGCTGCCTGGCGCTGGTCTCGGACGACATGGCGCGGGCCCGGGAGCTGCTGGGCGCGGCGCTGGAGCAGTACCGGGCGGCCGGCGAGCTGAACAGCAACGTGCTGATGTGCCAGGTGGAACTGGGGATGGCGCTGGCCTTCCTCGGTGACCTGCCGGGCGCGCTCGCGCTGTGCGGGGAGGTCCGGGAGATCTGCGAGGAGCGCGGGGAGCGCTGGACGAAGGCGTACGCCCTGTACGTCCTCGCGTACGCGGCCCTCGACGCGGGGCGCACGCGGGAGGCGCGGCAGCTGCTGACCGAGTGCGTGGCCATCAACCACGTCTTCCACGATCTGGTCGGGCTGGTGCTCGCGCTGGAGCTGCTCGCGCTGGTCACGGTCGCGGAGGGGGACGCGGCCGAGGCGGCGGTGCTCCAGGGTGCGGCGGAGCCGATGTGGGGCGGGGTGGGGCTGCAGCTGTTCGGCTCGGGGTACTTCAACGCCCCGCGGCTGATGTGCCGGGAGCAGGCGGGCGAGCTGCTGGGCGCCGAGCGCTACGCGGCGTACGAGGCCGAGGGGCGGGAGCTGAGCCGTGAGGCGCTGGTCGGGCGGGCGCTGAGCGATCCGCAGGAGCGCGGCGGCGGGGTGCCGCGGCAGGCGGGGCGGCCGCGCGGCTCCCGGGTGTCGACGGGCGCGGCGGCGGAGCAGCCGCAGCCGTGATGCCGGTCCGGGAAACGGAAAACCCGCCGCCCCATGGAGGGGACGGCGGGCTGACCAGTCGGTGAGACTAGGCCTGCATCAGCGGGCGTAGTACTCGACGACGAGCTGCTCGTCGCAGATGACCGGGATTTCCTTGCGGTTCGGGTCGCGGTCCAGGCGGAAGGCCAGGGCCTTCAGGTTGACCTGCAGGTAGCGCGGGGTCTCGCCCTCGCCTGCGTAGCCACCCTCACGGGCAACCTGGAACGGAACCTTCTCGCGGCTGCGCTCGCGCACGGTGATGACGTCGTCCGGACGGACACGGAACGACGGCTTGTCGACCTTGTCGCCGTTGACCTCGATGTGGCCGTGAACGACCATCTGGCGGGCCTGGTAGATGGTGCGGGCGATGCCCGAACGCAGAACCAGGGCGTCGAGGCGACGCTCGAGCTCGACGACAAGCGCCTCGCCCGTCTTGCCTTCGGCCTTCTTGGCGCGGTCGTACGCGCGGGCCATCTGACGCTCAGAGATGTCGTACTGAGCGCGCAGACGCTGCTTCTCCAGCAGACGGACCTTGTAGTCCGAGTTCTGCTTGCGGCCACGGCCGTGCTCGCCCGGCGGGTAGGGGCGGGCCTCGAAGTACTTGACGGCCTTCGGGGTCAGTGCAATGCCGAGGGCACGCGACTTCTTGACCTTGGGTCGCTTCTGGTTCACGGGGAACCTACCTCCATGTAAGTTAGGTGAGGCTTACCTTAGCGAGGAGGACGTAATGTCTCGACCACATGGGATCCCCCTGCCCAGTGCGCAACGCAGTTCGGATTCAGACGAAACAGAATCCGCTTGCGCCGACGATAAGCAAGGTCAGCCGCGTCCCAGGGAAGGCGTTCGGCAGCTCACCGGAGCCGAACGCGTACGAACCCTCGTAGAGTCCAACGCCTCAGTATCCCTCACGCTGATCGGTGCTCGTGACAGTCACGAGGCCGAGGAGTTCGGGACAGGGCTGCCGGTCGCACGGACCGTCACCCCGGACGGGGACGTGATTCTCCTTGTTTCCGGGGAATCCACGGCTGCCAGGGCAGCCGCTCACGCCCAGGACGACGACCTCACCGCCGTGATCGAGATCACGGATGTGGCGCCGGTGTCCGTGCCACATCGTATCCGAGGTCGCGCCTGGCTCGCCGGGTGGCTGACGCCGGTGCGCGGGGACGACCGCGCGGCCTGCGCGGCGCTGCTCGCGGAGCGGCAGCCGGTGGGCGAGCTGCTGGGCATGAGGGAGTCCCTCGACGCCCCCCACGCCGGGCGCCCGGCGTGGATGATGCTGCGCCTGGAGGTCGGCGAGATCTCGGTGGACGACCTGTGGGGCGCCGAGCGCGTGGAGCCGGACGACCTGGCCGCGGCGGAGCCGGACCCGATGGTCGCGCACGAGTCGGAGCTGCTGCAGCACCTGCACTCCGCCCACGGCGACCGGCTCGGCGAGCTGGGCGGCCTGCTCGGCGCCCGCGAGGCCCGCGGGATGAGCGCCGTGCCGCTCTCCCTGGACCGTCTGGGCCTGCGCGTCCGCTTCACCGGCGGCCCGGCCGGCTCCTTCGACGCCCGCTTCGACTTCCCGGAGCCGGTCGCGGACATCTGCGGCCTGCGCCGGGCGATGCACTCCCTGTTCTCGGCGGCCTCGCACTGAGGCGATGTCTCACGCAGGGCAGTACGTCGAGGTCGTCGGCGTACTCGTGCAGCGTGCCGGACAGCACGACGCACGGGTTCCGGTCCCGCGAGGGCAAGGGCGCGCGGCCGGGACGAAGCCGTGCCCGGAGCCCGGGCTCCGCCGCCGGAACCCCGCCGGAACCCCGGCGGGGCCACGCCGGGGTCAGGGGGTGCCGGCCGCGCGGTCGAGCGAGCGCCAGATCCGGTGGGCCCACTCCAGGTCGGCGGGGTCCTCGTAGGTGCAGAAGATTCCGGCGGCGGTCCCGTCGGTGACGGCCATGCCGTAGAACTCGTGGCGCGGCCGGCCGTGGTCCTTCGGAGTCAGCCAGAACGCGTACCGCACGCCCTCCCCCAGCGGCTCGCGCACCCGCTGGGCCGGTCGGGTGTCGGGGGCGCCCGCCATCAGGACGGTGAGGAAGTCCGCGGGGGCGCGGCCCGTGACGTCGTCGGTCGCCAGGTTGACGGCGGCGCTGCGGTCCGGGGCGGTGAAATGGTCCGTGCCGTCCGCGAAGGACGCGGTGAGCCCGGAGGTCCGCAGGACCGACCAGTGGTCTCCGAGGTCGGTGCGGACGTCCACGGGCAGCGGGAACGGGAAGCGGCTGAGGACGTGGTCACGGTCCCAGGTCCGCGTCAGGACGCGGGCGGCGGCCGGGTCGTGGATGTCGACGACGCAGGGCAGTTCCTCGGGGTTGGCGACCTTCGCGGTGACCTCGGCGCCGAGGAGGTCGTCGCCCCAGGGCTGGATCCGGTTGGCGAAGGTGCCCCGGACGGAGAGTTCCGCGTAGCCGGGCCGCTCCCACAGCTCGTGGGCACGGCGCAGGGTGTCCTCGTCCACCTGGACCCAGGCGCCGAGCACCAGCTCCGTGCCGTGCGTCAGCCGGACGGCCAGCAGCGTGCGGATGAAGCAGCCGACCCCGTCCACCCGGAGCAGAGCGCGCACGCCGAGCCGGTGGAGGCGTTCCTCGGGCAGGCCTAGGGCGGCGTCGGGCAGGTTGCAGCCGAAGTCGATGCGGTTCTCGTCGGCGAGCGCGTCGCCGCAGCACGCGCAGGTGGGGAGGTGCGTGGTCACCCGGGCAGCGTAGGCCACCGCTACGAAGTGCCTCCGCGCAGGCGCTCGCGGACCTTCTCCACCACGTCCGCGTAGCGGGCCTCGGCGCCGTACCGCGTCGGTTCGTAGTACCGCTTGCCCTGGATCTCGTCCGGCGCGTACTGCTGCGCCGCGATCGCGCCCGGCACGTCGTGCGGGTACACGTACCCCTGGGCGTGCCCCAGCTTCGCCGCTCCCTTGTAGTGACCGTCCCTCAGGTGCGGCGGGACCGATCCCGCAAGGCCCGCCCGTACGTCGGCCAGCGCCGCGCCGATCGCGGTCGTGGCGGTGTTCGACTTCGGGGCCAGGGCCAGCGCGATCGTGGCGTGCGAGAGGGTCAGCGCCGCTTCGGGGAAGCCGATCATCGCCACCGCCTGGGCCGCGGCCACCGCGATCGGCAGGGCGGTGGGGTCCGCCAGGCCGATGTCCTCGCTCGCGGAGATCATCAGGCGGCGCGCGATGAACCGGGGGTCCTCACCGGCCTCGATCATCCGGGCCAGGTAGTGCAGTGCGGCATCGACGTCCGAGCCGCGGATCGACTTGATCAGCGCGCTCGCCACGTCGTAGTGCTGGTCGCCGTCCTTGTCGTACCGGACCGCCGCCCGGTCGACGGCCTCCTCCAGGGTCTGGAGGGTGATCTCGTCCTCGCCCTTGGCGATGGCCGACCCGGCGCCGGCCTCCAGGGCGGTCAGCGCCCGCCGGGCGTCGCCGCCGGCGATCCGCAGCAGGTGCGCCTGGGCGTCCGCCGGGAGGGTGACGGCCCCGCCCAGGCCCCGTTCCTCCGTGAGTGCGCGCCGCATCAGGGCGCTCAGGTCCTCGTCGGTCAGCGGTTCCAGCGTCAGCAGCAGCGAGCGCGACAGCAGCGGGGAGATGATCGAGAAGTACGGGTTCTCGGTGGTGGCCGCGATCAGCGTCACCCAGCGGTTCTCGACGGCGGGGAGCAGCGAGTCCTGCTGCGCCTTGCTGAAACGGTGGATCTCGTCGAGGAAGAGGACGGTCTCCTTGCCGTAGCCGCCGGCCGCGCGCTTGGCGCCCTCGATGACGGCCCGTACCTCTTTGACGCCCGCGGTGATGGCGGAGAGCTCCACGAAACGCTTCTGCGTGGCCTGGCTGACCACGTACGCCAGCGTCGTCTTCCCGATGCCGGGCGGGCCCCAGAGGATCACCGACGAGGCACCGGCCGGGCCGCCGGCCCCTTCCCCGACCAGCCGCCGCAGCGGTGATCCGGGCTTCAGCAGGTGCTGCTGGCCGACGACCTCGTCCAGGGTGCGCGGGCGCATCCGGACGGCGAGCGGGGAGCTCGCGGGGTCCTTCTCCTGGCGGTCTTCGGCAGCGGCGGTGAACAGGTCTGGTTCCACACAGGAAGCCTATGCGAGCCCACCGACAGGGCCGCCCGCGCTCAGGAGGTCCAGAAGTCCCACCAGCGGGTCAGGATCAGCATCCCGATGATCCCGACGTGCAGGACGGGCAGGACCCAGGTGAACTCGTCGAGGAAGGACTTGAGCCAGCCCGGGGCGGGCAGCAGCCCCTCGCGGACGTTGTGCGCGGTGACGTACCAGAACATGAAGATCGTGGCGACCCAGGCCAGGCAGCACCACAGGCAGAGCGAGTTGATGTTGTACAGCGACTGGTACATGAGCCAGGTGCAGAAGGCGACGCCGAAGAGGGTGCCGGCGTTGAAGGTCAGCCAGTACCAGGGGCGGAACGAGGCCCCGGCCAGCATGCTCATGCCGACGCAGATCACGATCCCGTAGGCGACGAGTCCGAGCATCGGGTTCGGGAAGCCGAACGCCGACGCCTGGTCGCTCGTCATGATGTTGCCGCAGGAGACGATCGGGTTGAGGCTGCAGGCGGGCTTGAAGGTCGGGTCCTCCAGCAGCTTGAACTTGTCGATCGTGATCACCCACGCGGCGAGCAGGCCCGCCGCTCCGGTGATCACCAGCAGCAGGGCCAGGGCCCGGCTTCCCCCGACGGTCCTGCCCCGGGCGGTGTCCGCGTCCGCGCTTCGTGTCGTCATACCGCCCGCTCCACATCTGCCAGGTGATCAAGCACGGGCCATTGTGCCGTACGAGCCTGTGAACGGACGGGGCCGGGGAAAGATCCCCGGCCCCGTCCTGTGTGCTCCCGTACCGCTGCCGTCAGGCGAGGCGGGCCCGGACCGTGTCGACCAGCTCGTCGACGGGCACGGCCGTCTGCTCGCCGGATTCCATGTCCTTCAGCTGGACGACGCCCTCGGCGAGGTCCCGCTCGCCCACCACGACCGCGAAGCGGGCACCGCTGCGGTTCGCGTCCTTCATGGCGCCCTTGAGGCCCTTGCCGCCGTAGGACATGTCGGCCGCGACGCCCGCCTTGCGCAGCTGCGTCACGAGGCCGAACACGGTCGCCTTGGCCTCGCCCAGCGCCACCGCGAACACCGAGGTCGACGCCGGGATGTCGAGCTCGACGCCCTCCTTCTCCAGCGCGAGGACCGTGCGGTCCACGCCGAGCGCCCAGCCCACCGACGGCAGCGCCGGTCCGCCGATCATCTCGGACAGGCCGTCGTAGCGGCCGCCGCCGCCGACCGCGATGCCCAGGCCGTCGTGGACGAACTCGAAGGTGGTGCGGGTGTAGTAGTCCAGGCCGCGCACCAGCTTGTCGTCGTCCTCGAAGGCGACGCCGGCCGCGGTCACCAGGACCCGGACCTGCTCGTGGTACGCCTTGCATGCGTCGCACAGGTAGTCGCGCAGCACCGGGGCGCCGACGAGCTGCTTCTGTACGTCGGCCCGCTTGTCGTCGAGGACGCGCAGCGGGTTGATCTCGGCGCGGCGCATGGTCTCCGCGTCGAGGTCGAGGCCCCGCAGGAAGGACTGCAGCGCCTCCCGGTACACGGGGCGGCACTCCTTGTCGCCCAGGGAGTTCAGCAGGATCCGGAAGTTGCGCAGGCCCAGCGAGCGGTACGCCTGGTCGGCCAGGATGATCAGCTCGGCGTCCAGGGCCGGGTCCTCGGCGCCGATCGCCTCGGCGCCGACCTGGGAGAAGTGGCGGTAGCGGCCCGCCTGCGGCTTCTCGTAGCGGTAGTAGGAGCCGGAGTACCAGAGCTTGACCGGCAGGTTGCCCTTCTTGTGCAGGCTGGCCTCCAGCGCCGCGCGCAGCACGGAGGCCGTGCCCTCGGGGCGCAGGGCGAGCTGGTCGCCGCCCTTGGTCTCGAAGGCGTACATCTCCTTGGAGACGATGTCGGTGGACTCGCCGACGCCGCGGGCGAAGAGGCCCACGTCCTCGAAGCCAGGGGTCTCGATGTAGCCGTAGCCGGAGTTGCGCAGGGGCGCCGCGATGGCCTCGCGCACCGCCAGGTACTTCACGGATACCGGCGGGATCAGGTCGTACGTGCCCTTGGGGGCCTGGAAAGTAGCCACGAAGCTTTCGTCACATTCCTCGTCGTGGAGCGGCGGCGCCGTCTCCGAGCCCGGCGGCGACTTCCCGAAGGTACGGGTTGGTCGCGCGCTCGCGGCCGATGGTGGTCTGGGGACCGTGGCCGGACAGCACCACGGTCGAGTCGTCGAGCGGCAGGCACACGCGGCCCAGCGAGGCGAGCATCTCGGTGTGGGAGCCGCCGGGCAGGTCGGTGCGTCCGATGGAGCCGGCGAAGAGCAGGTCACCCGAGAAGAAGACCGGCGGGATGTCGGCCAGCTCGGGCATCCGGAAGGTCACCGACCCCTTGGTATGCCCCGGCGCGTGCGCCACGGAGAATTCCATTCCGGCCAATTTCAGGGTGGCGCCGTCGGCCAGCTCGCGGACGTCGTCCGGCTCCCCCACGGTCAGCTCGCCCATGAGGGGCATCCCGATGGAGCGGCCGAGGGACTTCTCCGGGTCGCTCATCATGTAGCGGTCCTCGGGGTGGATCCACGCCGGTACGTCGTGTGCTCCGCACACCGGGACCACCGAGGCCACATGATCGATGTGGCCATGGGTCAGCACGACCGCGACGGGCTTGAGCCGATGCTTCTTCAGCGTCTCCTCGACACCCCGGGCGGCCTGATGGCCCGGGTCGATGATGACGCACTCCTCACCGGCGGCGGGGGCGACCACGTAGCAGTTGGTGCCCCAAGCGCCTGCGGGGAACCCGGCAATCAGCACGTTCGTCCTCAATCGTCGTCCGGCGGGAGGCTGCAGACAGGAATCCTGCTGCTCAGAGCCTACCGGCGCCGCTCATTACACAGCGAACCCATATACGGTACGGCCTATCCCAGCCCGGACAGCAGTACCAGACACGTACAAGGAGACGACCCGGTGGTCACGAGCGATCAGCGACGGCGACAGCTCGCCAAGGAGAAGTACGAGCGCCAGCAGAAGCGCCGGGCCGAGGCCCGGAAGAAGTCGCGGCAGCGCGCGGCCGTGATCGGCGCGGCCGTGGCCGTGGTGATCGCGACGCTGGTGGGTCTGATCGTGGGCGGTGTCTTCGACAAGGACAAGAAGGACCAGGCCGCGGACCCGTCCGCGAGCCCGTCGGCCTCGGCGAGCGAGCCCGCGCCCAAGCAGTCCCCCTCGCCGGAGATGGCGATCGACCAGAAGGCGAAGTACACCTTCGCGCTGAAGACCAGCGCGGGTGACATCAACTTCACGATGGACGCGGCGAAGACCCCGCAGACCGTGAACTCCTTCAAGTCGCTCGCCGACAAGGGCTACTTCGACAACACCAAGTGCCACCGGCTGACGGCCGGCGGGATCTTCGTGCTCCAGTGCGGCGACCCCGAGGGCACCGGCCGCGGCGGCCCGGGCTACAACATCCCGGACGAGAACCTGGACTCGCTGGGCAAGGCGAACGCGCAGGGTCAGGTCGTCTACCCGGCTGGCACGGTGGCGATGGCCAACACGGGCCAGCCCGGCTCGGGCGGCAGCCAGTTCTTCCTGGTCTACAAGGACAGCCCGCTGGCGCCGACGTACACGCCGTTCGGCAAGATCGACGCGGCCGGCCTGAAGGTCCTGGAGGAGATCGCGAAGGCCGGTACGGTCGACGGCGGCCAGGACGGCGCGCCCAAGACCGAGGTGAAGATCCAGAAGGGCACGGTCACGCAGAACTGACGTGATGTGCCGACCCCGGGCCCGGCCGGCCCGCCGCCCGTACGCCGATATTCCGTCGTGCGGGATGCGGACAGCCGGCCCGGCGGTCGCCTATGTTGGCGTTGTGCAGGGCGGGCGCTGCCCGCCCCAGGAAACTGTGGACGATGCCCAGGGGGTGAACCCCTCGCAAGGCATCAGGTGGAGGAGGCGCTGTGAGCAGCGACCCGTGGGGCCGAGTCGACGAGACGGGCACCGTGTACGTGCGTACTTCCGAGGGCGAGCAGGTCGTCGGATCGTGGCAGGCCGGCACCCCTGAGGAGGCCCTGGCCTATTTCGAGCGCAAGTACGAGGGCCTGGTGGTCGAGATCGGTCTCCTCGAAAAGCGGGTGCGGACCACTGATCTGTCCGCCAAGGACGCCCAGACGGCGATCGACCACCTGCGGACGCAGGTCGACGAGCACCATGCCGTGGGTGACCTGGACGCCCTGCGCGTGCGGCTGGACAAGCTGGTCACGACCGTGGAGTCCCGGCGCGAAGAGCGCAAGGTGGCGAAGGCCAAGCAGACGGACGAGGCCCGTGCGGCCAAGGACGCGCTGGTCGTCGAGGCCGAGCAGCTGGCCCAGAGCGACCAGTGGCGCAGTGCCGGTGAGCGGCTGCGCGCCCTGGTGGACATCTGGAAGGGGCTGCCGCGTCTGGACCGCAAGTCGGACGACGAGCTGTGGCACCGGTTCTCCCACGCGCGTTCCGCCTTCTCCAAGCGCCGCAAGGCGCACTTCGCCTCGCTGGACGCGCAGCGCGAGGATGCCCGCAAGGTCAAGGAGAAGCTGGTCGCGGAGGCCGAGTCGCTGTCGAAGTCGACCGACTGGGGTCCGACGGCTGCCCGCTACCGCGAGCTGATGGCCGACTGGAAGGCGGCGGGCCGGGCGCAGCGCGAGTCCGAGGACGACCTGTGGAACCGTTTCCGCGGTGCGCAGGACGTGTTCTTCGCGGCCCGCAGCGAGGTCTTCGCGGAGCGTGACGCCGAGCAGATCGAGAACCTGAAGCTCAAGGAGGAGCTGGCCGACGAGGCCGAGAAGCTCGTACCCGTGACGGACCTGAAGGCGGCCCGTGCCGCGTTCCGCTCCCTCAACGAGCGCTGGGAGGCCATCGGCCACGTGCCGCGGGACGCCCGGCCGAAGGTCGAGGGCCGTATGCACGCGGTCGAGCGGGCGATCCAGGAGGCCGAGGAGGGCGAGTGGCGCCGTACGAACCCGGAGGCGCGGGCCCGTGCGGCCGGTCTGACGGGCCAGCTCCAGGCGGCCGTCGACAAGCTGCGTGAGCAGATCGACGCGGCGCGCGCGGCGGGCAACAACACCAAGGCCGACAAGCTCTCGCGCGAGCTGGAGGGCCGCCAGGCCCTGCTGGACCAGGCGCTGAAGGGCCTGGAGGAGTTCGGCGGCTGATCTTTCGCGGCAGCCCGTGAACCTGCGAGGGCCCCGGTACGGATCTCCGTACCGGGGCCCTCGTACGTGTTACGGCCTGCGTGCGGAGGTCACGCGGTAGACGTCGTAGACGCCCTCGACGCCCCGGACGGCCTTCAGGACGTGCCCCAGGTGCTTGGGGTCGCCCATCTCGAAGGTGAACCGGGAGGTGGCCACCCGGTCGCGGGAGGTCTGGACGGCCGCCGAGAGGATGTTGACGTGCTGGTCCGACAGGACCCGGGTGACGTCCGACAGCAGCCGGGACCGGTCCAGCGCCTCGACCTGGATGGCGACCAGGAAGACCGAGGACTGGGTGGGCGCCCACTCGACCTCCAGCATCCGCTCGGGCTGCTGGGAGAGCGAGTCGACGTTGACGCAGTCCGCGCGGTGAACCGATACGCCGCTGCCGCGCGTGACGAATCCGATGATCGGGTCGCCCGGCACCGGGGTGCAGCAGCGGGCCAGCTTGACCCACACGTCGTCGACGCCCTTGACGACGACTCCCGGGTCGGCGTTGGTGCGCCGCTTGCGGCCGCGCGCCGGCGGGATCGATTCCTCGATGTCCTCGTTGGCCGCCTCCTCGCCGCCGAGGGCCGCCACCAGCTTCTGTACGACGCCCTGCGCGGCCACGTGGCCCTCGCCGATCGCCGCGTACAGGGAGGAGATGTCGGGGTAGCGCATCTCGTGCGCGAGGGTGACGAGCGAGTCGCCGGTCAGGATGCGCTGGATCGGCAGGTTCTGCTTGCGCATGGCCCGGGCGATGGCGTCCTTGCCGTGCTCGATGGCCTCGTCGCGGCGCTCCTTGGAGAACCAGGCTCGGATCTTGTTGCGGGCCCGCGGGGACTTGACGAAGCCGAGCCAGTCCCGGGACGGGCCGGCGCCCTCGGCCTTGGAGGTGAAGACCTCGACCAGGTCGCCGTTGTCGAGCGTGGACTCCAGCGGGACGAGCCGGCCGTTGACCCGGGCCCCTATCGTCCGGTGGCCGACCTCGGTGTGGACGGCGTACGCGAAGTCCACGGGGGTGGCTCCGGCGGGCAGCGCGATGACGTCGCCCTTGGGGGTGAAGACGAAGACCTCGTTGCGGGAGAGGTCGAAGCGCAGCGAGTCGAGGAACTCGCCCGGGTCCTCGGTCTCCTTCTGCCAGTCCAGCAGCTGGCGCAGCCAGGCCATGTCGTTGACCGTGTCCTGGCCGGCGCTGCCCTTGGCGGCCTGCGGGACGTCGGTGCGGACCTTGGAGGTGCCGGCGACGGTCTGCTGCTTGTACTTCCAGTGCGCGGCGATGCCGTACTCGGCGCGGCGGTGCATGTCGAAGGTGCGGATCTGCAGCTCGACGGGCTTGCCGCTGGGTCCGATGACGGTCGTGTGGAGCGACTGGTACATGTTGAACTTGGGCATCGCGATGTAGTCCTTGAACCGGCCGGGGACCGGGTTCCATCGCGCGTGCACGGTGCCCAGGGCCGCGTAGCAGTCCCGGACGGTGTCGACGAGGACGCGAATGCCCACCAGGTCGTAGATCTCCGCGAAGTCACGGCCGCGGACGATCATCTTCTGGTAGACGCTGTAGTAGTGCTTCGGGCGGCCCGTGACGGTGGCCTTGATGCGGGCGGCCCTGAGGTCGACCTGCACCTCGTCGGTGACGACGGCGAGGTACTCGTCACGCTTGGGCGCGCGCTCGGCGACGAGGCGGACGATCTCGTCGTACATCTTCGGGTAGAGGATCGCGAAGGAGAGGTCTTCGAGCTCCCACTTGATCGTGTTCATGCCCAGCCGGTGCGCCAGCGGGGCGTAGATCTCGAGGGTCTCGCGGGCCTTCTTCTCCTGCTTCTCCCGCTTGAGGTAGCGCATGGTGCGCATGTTGTGCAGCCGGTCGGCGAGCTTGATGACCAGGACGCGCGGGTCCTTGGCCATCGCCACGACCATCTTGCGGACGGTCTCCGCCTGGGCGGCCTCGCCGAACTTCACCCGGTCCAGCTTGGTGACGCCGTCGACGAGCAGGGCCACGGCGTCGCCGAAGTCACGGCGCAGGTCTTCGAGGCCGTACTCGGTGTCCTCGACGGTGTCGTGCAGCAGACCGGCCATGAGGGTGGCGGGGTCCATGCCGAGCTCGGCGAGGATGGTGGTCACCGCGAGCGGGTGGGTGATGTAGGGGTCGCCGCTCTTGCGCTTCTGGCCGCGGTGCCAGCGCTCGGCCACCTGGTAGGCCTGCTCCAGCTGGCGCAGCGTCGCCGTCTCGATCTTCGGGTCGTTGCTGCGGACTATGCGGAGCAGCGGCTCCAGAACCGGGTTGTACGGGTTCGAGCGCTGCACGCCGAGCCGGGCGAGACGGGCGCGCACCCGGTTGGAGGACCCGGCGGACTTCGCAGGCGCGGGCTTGACCGGCGGCACCGGCGGGGCCGGCGGGGGCGTGGCCGGGGCCGCCGTGGTCTGCTCGGCCCGCGGGTCGGGCTGCGCGGCGGAGATTGGCTGGACCTCGTCTGGCAAGAGCGCTCCTCACGGGGGTCCCCCCGGACGGAGTCCGGGGGTGGATCCGGTGCCCGTGTCCGGTCCGGACAACCCATGGTAGCGAGGGTTCGGCCCCCTCGTTCCGCGAGCCCGTCCCATGTGCGGCTCCGGGTCCGGGGGGCCGGCCGCCGGCGACCGGCCCGCGCCCGGAAACGAAAGCGGCGGGCACCCGGGATGTCCCGGATACCCGCCGCTCGGCAGGCAAAGAGGTCAGACCACGATCAGCGCGTCCAGCGGAGCCCCGTCCAGGGCAGGGGCCAGCTTGGCCCGGCCCGGGAGGAACGACAGCTCCATCAGGACCGCCACGCCGGCGACCTCCGCGCCGGCCCGCCGGATCAGCGAGAGCGAGGCCTCGGCGGTACCGCCGGTGGCCAGCACGTCGTCGATGACCATGACCCGGTCACCGGCCGACAGGTCCTCGGCGTGGACCTCGATCTCCGCGGTGCCGTACTCCAGCTCGTACGACTGCGCGAGCGTCGCGCCCGGCAGCTTTCCGGCCTTGCGCACCGGCACGAAGCCGATCCCGGCCTGCACGGCGACCGGAGCCGCGAGGATGAACCCGCGCGCCTCCAGGCCGACGATCTTCGTCGCGCCGTACCGCCCGGCCAGCTCCACCAGCGCGTCCGTCAGCGCGGCGAACGCCTTGGGGTCCGCCAGCAGCGGGGTGATGTCCTTGAACATCACGCCCGGCTTCGGGTAGTCCGGCACGTCCTTGATCCGGCTGAGGAGCAGGCCCAGGGCGTCCTCGGACAGCGGCGCGGTCAACGCCGTCGCCCCGGCCGGCCCTGCGCCACGACCTGCGGCTCGTCCTCGGCCTCGTAGGCCTCGTCCGGGGACTCGCCCTTGGCCACCGCGGCCGCCCGCTTGGCGAGCACCCGCTTCTTGAGCGCCTTCATCGCCGGCTCGCGCTCCTTGAGGTCCACGACCAGCGGGGTCGCGATGAAGATCGAGGAGTACGCACCGGCCGCGAGGCCGACGAACAGCGACAGCGAGATGTCGTTCAGCATGCCGGCGCCCAGGAAGCCACCGCCGATGAACAGCAGCGCGGCGACCGGGAGGAGCGCCACGACCGTGGTGTTGATCGAGCGGACCAGGGTGCCGTTGATGCTGCGGTTGGCGACCTCGCTGTACGTCCAGCGGGTCTGCTTGGTGATGTCCTTCGAGCCCTCCTTGAGACCGTCGAAGACGACGACGGTGTCGTAGAGGGAGTAACCGAGGATCGTCAGCAGACCGATGACCGTGCCCGGCGTGACCTCGAAGCCGACGAGCGCGTACACGCCGACGGTGATGGTGAGGTCGTGGATCAGCGCGATCAGCGCCGCGACCGCCATCCGCCACTCGAAGGCGATGGCCAGGTAGATCACCACGAGGACCATGAACACGCCGAGACCGGTCCAGGCCTTGTTCGCGATCTGCTCGCCCCAGCTGGGGCCGACCAGGTCGGCGTTGACGTCGGCCTCGCTGACCTTGAGGTCGGCGGCGAGGACCTTCTTGACGTCGGTCGCGGCTGCGGTGTCCAGACCCGAGATCTGGATCCGCAGGCCGCCGGTGCCGAGCTCCTGGACGATCGCGTCGTGGCCCGAGGCCTTCTCCGCGGCTTCCGTCGCCTTGGCCACGGAGACGGTCGACTTCGGGGTGGTGAAGACGGCACCGCCCTTGAACTCGATGCCCATGTTGAGGCCCTGGACGGCCAGGGCGACGATCGCCGTGATGGTGATCAGGATGGAAACGCCGTACCAGAGAAAGCGCTTGCCGACGAAGTCGTAGCCGACCTCACCGCGGTACAGCCTGGCGCCGAGATCTCCCAGCTTCGACATCTCTCACGCCTCCTTTGCGTCGACGGGGGCGGGGGCGGAACCGGTACGGCGGGACCGGCGCAGCGGAGGCTTGGCGCCCAGCCGCTTCGGGTCCAGCCCGGACCACGGATGACCGCTGGCGAAGAACTTCGTACGCGCCACCAGTGTCATGACGGGCTTGGTGAAGAGGAACACCACGACCACGTCGAGCAGGGTCGTAAGACCCAGTGTGAAGGCGAAGCCCTGGACCTTGCCCACCGTGACGATGAACAACACGGCCGCGGCCAGGAACGACACGAAGTCGGAGACCAGGATCGTGCGACGGGCACGCGGCCAGGCGCGCTCGACGGCCGGACGCAGGGTGCGGCCCTCGCGGATCTCGTCCCGGATGCGCTCGAAGTACACGATGAAGGAGTCCGCCGTGATGCCGATCGCCACGATCGCGCCGCAGACGGCCGGCAGGTTCAGCGCGAAGCCGATGCCCTTTCCGAGCAGCGACATGATCGTGTAGGTCAGGATCGCGGAGACCAGGAGGCTGACGATGGCGATGAACGCCAGGCCCCGGTAGTACACCAGCAGGTAGATCACCACGAGGAGCAGGCCGATGGCGCCGGCGATCAGGCCGGCCTTCAGCTGCTCTCCGCCGAGCGCGGCGGTGACGGTGGTGACGCTGTCCTCGCTGAAGGAGAGCGGCAGGGCGCCGTACGAGAGCATGTTGCCCAGGTCCTGCGCGGACTGCTGGGTGAAGCCGCCCGAGATCTCGGCGTTGCCGCCGGTCAGCGCCTGGCTCACGGACGGGTCGGAGATGACCTTGCCGTCGAGCACGATCGCGAACTGGTTCTGCGGCATCTGCTTGGTGGCCAGCTCACCGGTGATCTTGGCGAACTTGTCGGCGCCCTTGTCGGTGAACTGCATGGTGACGATCCACTGGCCGCGCTGGGGGTCGATGACTCCCTTGGCTTCCTTCACGTCCTGGCCGTTGACCTGGGCCGGGCCGAGCACCCACTTGCCCCAGGCGTCGCCGCGCTGACCGCAGGCGATCATCGGCTCCTCGGGCTTGGCGCCCTGGCCGGCGGCTGCGCGCTGCGCCGGGTCGTTGCAGTCCAGCGCCGCGAACTTGGCCTGGAGGGCCGCGGCGGCGGCCTCGTCGCCGGTCGCCGGCGTGGAGGCGGAGGCGGACGGCGACGGAGCCTTGGTGTCGTCTGCCTTCTTCGACTCGCTCGCCGAGGGCGAGGGAGTGGGCGCGGCCGGGGCCTTGAGGGCCTCACTGAGCGCGCGGCCCTGGGAAGTGGCGCTGGACGACGGGGTGGCGGAGGGGCTGGTCTTGCCGTCTCCGGCCTTGGGAGCCCCGGAGCCGCTCGCGGAGGGGCTCGGGCTCGCGGTGCCCTCGGGAGCGGCCGGGGAGCCGTCCGCGAAGGCGATGACCGGGCGGAAGTACAGCTGGGCGGTGGTACCGACCTGCTCGCGCGCCTGCTGCTCGTTCGTCCCCTTGGGGATGTTCACGATGATGTGGTCGCGGCCCTGGGTCTGGACCTCTGCCTCGGACACGCCGAGACCGTTGACGCGGCGGTCGATGATGCCGACCGCCGTGTTCATGTTGGTCTCGTTGATGGCGCTCTCTTTGCCGGGCTCGCTCTTGGCCTTGAGCGTGATGCTCGTGCCGCCGGCGAGGTCGATGCCCAGCCTGGGAGTCGTCTGCTTGGAGAGGAACATCCCCGCGGTGAGCGCCACCATCGCGATCAGGATGATCGCCAGGGCGCGCCCCGGCCTCCCCTGAGCCCCCGTGGGCCGCCGGCCCTTCTTCGGTGCTGCCACCTTGTCGTTTCTCCCTGTCCAACCGTCCCGCGCCGGGTCAGCGCGGGGACGGCCACGAAATGTGTGGTGGGGACCCCTGCCCCCCGCAGAAGTGTCACAGACGGGGACCGTGCCGGTCGCCGGTCGGGCGCCTCCACGGTCCCCCGCCGAGCGTTACTTCGCGCCGGCCTCGCCGTCGGACTTGCCGTCCTTGGGCTCGTCGTCGCCCTTGGGCGCGTCCTCGTCCTTCTTGCCCAGGTCGAGCTTGGGAGCCTCGTCCTCGTCCTTGGTGAGGTCCGCCTTCGGCGCCTCGGTCAGCGAGGAGGCGTCGTCGGGGACGACCGGCGTGTCGGTCGCCTCGTCGTCGTCGATGCCGTGGACGATGCGGTTGTACTCCGCGTCCTCCAGAACGGCTCCGATGGAGTTCTTCGCGAAGATCGCGTGGACGCCGGGGGCCAGCTCGAGAGTGACCGTGTCGTCACCGATCTCCTTCACCGTGGCGTACATGCCGCCGATGGTGCGGACCCCGGTGCCGGGCGTCATGTGGTCGCGCATCTGCGCGGCGGCCTGCTGCTTCTTCTTCGCGGAGCGGGTCATCAGGAACATCGCCCCGATGAGCACGATGAACGGGAGGAGTGTCACGAGATTCACGGGACGGAGATCCTTCGCACGACCGCACGCGGACGGCGGCCTTTTCTACGGGGGTGGGCACACCGACCCGAAGGGTCGGCATCGGCGGAGTCTAGGCGAGTCCGCACCGATGGAACAACGCCCAGCATGGCACCGCAGTTCCTGAGGGGTCGAACCTCCGCGCCGTCAGGCCCCGAACAAGCCCTGTTGTCCGCTTGATCCACTCCCGCCGTGCTGCGGCGGTACGAGTCCCAGGTGAGCCCATGCGGCGGGCGTCGCCACCCGCCCCCTGGGGGTACGTGCGAGCAGCCCCTCGCGGACCAGGAACGGCTCCGCGACCTCCTCCACGGTCTCCCGCTCCTCGCCGACGGCCACGGCGAGGGTGGACAGGCCCACGGGTCCGCCGCCGAACAGCTTGAGCAGGGCTTCGAGAACGGCGCGATCCAGCCGGTCGAGGCCGCGCCCGTCCACCTCGTACACCTGCAGGGCGGTACCGGCCACCTCGCGGTTGATCACGCCGTCGGCCCGGACCTGGGCGTAGTCGCGGACGCGGCGCAGGAGGCGGTTGGCGATGCGCGGGGTGCCGCGGGAGCGTCCGGCGATCTCGGCGGCGCCGGCGGTGTCGATCTCCACGTCGAGGAGGCGGGCGGAGCGGTGGATGACGCGTTCCAGCTCCTCGGGGGCGTAGAACTCCATGTGCCCGGTGAAACCGAAGCGGTCCCGCAGCGGCGGGGGCAGCAGGCCGGCCCGGGTGGTGGCGCCGACCAGGGTGAAGGGCGGCAGCTCCAGCGGGATCGCGGTGGCCCCGGGCCCCTTGCCGACGATCACGTCGACGCGGAAGTCCTCCATGGCCATGTAGAGCATCTCCTCGGCGGGCCGGGACATGCGGTGGATCTCGTCGAGGAAGAGGACCTCGCCCTCCTGGAGGGAGGAGAGGATCGCGGCGAGGTCGCCGGCGTGCTGGATGGCGGGGCCGGAGGTGATGCGGATGGGCGCACCCATCTCGGCCGCGATGATCATGGACAGGGTGGTCTTGCCGAGGCCGGGCGCGCCGGAGAGCAGGACGTGGTCGGCGGTCGCTCCGCGCTGGCGGGCCGCCTTGAGGACGAGGTCCAGCTGCTGGCGGACCTTCTCCTGGCCGACGAACTCGCCGAGGTCCTTGGGCCGCAGCGCCGCCTCGACGGCGGTGTCCTCGCCGTCGGCGGCGGCCGCCACGATCCGGTCGTCGCTCTCGTCTTCCCAGTTCACGCTGTCAGTCTGCCTTCTCGGTTCGTACGGTGGTCGGTCGCCTGCGGGCCGGTCCCTGCGGGGCTTTCCCCCACACCCCGCCCCTTCGCCGCAGGGGCTGCAAGGGGCGTCGCGCCGCTAGCGGGCGCGGTTCAGGGACTGGAGAGCGGCCCGCAGGAGCTGCGGAACGGGGGCCGAACCGCCGGCGGCGATGGCGGCCTCGGCCTGCGGGGTGACGGCCTCGACCGCGTCCTCCGCCTCGCGCGAGGCGTAGCCGAGGCCGATCAGGGCGGCGGAGAGCTGCTCGGTCCAGGGGGCGGGCCCGGAGGCCGCGGCGCGCTGGGCGCCCACGAGGCCGCTGCTGCCCAGCGGAGCCCCCAGCTTGCCCTTCAGTTCGAGGAGTAGCTTCTGGGCGCCCTTCTTGCCGATGCCCGGCACCGCCACCAGCGCCTTCTCGTCGCCGGTGGAGACGGCCAGGCGCAGGGCGTCGGGGCTGTGCACGCCGAGCATCGCCTGGGCGAGCCTCGGCCCGACCCCGCTCGCGGTCTGCAGGATCTCGAAGACCTGGCGCTCGTCGTCGTCGGCGAACCCGTACAGGGTCAGCGAGTCCTCGCGTACGACCAGCGAGGTGGCCAGCCTGGCCTGCTCCCCCATCCGCAGGCCGGAGATGGTGGTGGGCGTGCACTGCACGGCCATGCCCACTCCCCCGACCTCGATCACGGCAAGGGTGGGGGCGAGTGCGGCGACCGGGCCGCTGACGAAGGCGATCATCGGGTACGGCCTTTCGAGCCAGAGGCGTGCAGGGCGACCGCCTGCTGGAGGCGGTTCTGGGCGGGGGCCCGCCAGATGTGGCAGATGGCGAGAGCGAGGGCGTCGGCGGCGTCCGCCGGCTTGGGTGGTGCGTCCAGCCTCAGCAGCCGGGTGACCATGGCACCGACCTGGGCCTTGTCGGCCCGGCCGCTGCCGGTGACGGCTGCCTTGACCTCGCTGGGGGTGTGCAGGGCGACCGGTATCCCGCGGCGGGCGGCGCACAGCATCGCGACGGCGCTCGCCTGGGCGGTGCCCATCACGGTGCTGACGTTGTGCTGGCTGAACACCCGCTCCACGGCGACGACTTCGGGCCGGTGCGCGTCGAGCCATTCCTCGATGCCCTGCTCGATGGCGACGAGCCGGTGGCCCAACTCGGCGTCCGCGGGCGTCCGTACGACCCCCACGCCGATCATGGTCAGCGGCCGTCCGGCCACGCCCTCGACGACGCCGACACCGCATCGCGTCAGCCCGGGGTCGACACCCAGTACTCGCACCACCGCCACCTCCTTCTTCGCGCAGGTGTGCAGGCTACCGGCCGCCTGTGACAGTGCACCGACAGCACGGACCGACCCGCCGGGCGCAGGAGGGCGCCGGGAGTGGCGAGGACGGAAACGACGGTGGGCCGACGGGGTGTCCCCGTCGGCCCACCGTTGACGTCCGGTCAGGCGTCGACCTTCTCCATGACCTCGTCCGAGACGTCGAAGTTGGCGAAGACGTTCTGCACGTCGTCGCTGTCCTCCAGCGCGTCGATCAGCTTGAAGATCTTGCGCGCGCCCTCTTCGTCCAGCTCGACCTGCATGGTCGGCAGGAAGTTGGAGTCGGCCGAGTCGTAGTCGATGCCGGCCGCCTGGAGCGCGGTACGGACCGCGACCATGTCGGTGGCCTCGCTGATGATCTCGAAGCTGTCGCCGAGGTCGTTGACCTCTTCGGCACCCGCGTCGAGCACCGTCTCCAGGACGTCGTCCTCGGAGAGCTCGCCCTTGGGCAGCAGGACGACGCCCTTACGGTTGAACAGGTACGAGACCGAGCCCGGGTCGGCCATCGAACCGCCGTTGCGGGTCATGGCGACACGCACGTCGGACGCGGCACGGTTGCGGTTGTCGGTGAGGCACTCGATGAGCACCGCGACACCGTTCGGACCGTAGCCTTCGTACATGATCGTCTCGTAGTCGGCGCCGCCGGCCTCAAGACCACCGCCGCGCTTGACCGCGGAGTCGATGTTCTTGTTCGGGACCGAGCTCTTCTTGGCCTTCTGGATGGCGTCGAAGAGCGTCGGGTTGCCGTCGATGTCGGCGCCGCCCATACGGGCCGCGACCTCGATGTTCTTGATCAGCTTCGCGAAGAGCTTGCCGCGCTTGGCATCGATCACGGCCTTCTTGTGCTTCGTCGTAGCCCATTTAGAGTGGCCGGACATCCGCCTGTCTCCTTCGCGTAACCAACAGTGTTCGTCCCCGATCCTACCGGGAGCCCGTCACAGCCCCGCGCGCACCATGTCGACGAAGTACGCGTGAACGCGGTCGTCTCCGGTCAGCTCGGGGTGGAACGAGGTCGCCAGGACGTTGCCCTGACGCACGGCGACCGTGTGGCCGTCGTACGTGGCGAGCACCTCGGCGGAGGCTCCGACGGACTCGACCCAGGGCGCGCGGATGAAGACGCCCTCGACGGGGCCGCCCGCTATGCCCGCGAAGTCGATCTTCGCCTCGAAGGACTCGTTCTGGCGGCCGAACGCGTTGCGGCGGACGATCATGTCGATGCCGCCCAGGGTCTCCTGGTCCTCACGGCCGTCCAGGAGCTTGTCCGCGAGCATGATCATGCCGGCGCAGGTGCCGTACACGGGCATGCCGGCGGCCACGCGCTCGCGCAGCGGCTCCAGCATGCCGAACAGCACGGCGAGCTTCGACATGGTGGTGGACTCGCCGCCGGGGATCACCAGGGCGTCGACCTCGGCGAGCTCCTCGGGACGCCGGACCGGCCTGGCCACGGCGTCCGCCGCGGCCAGGGCGATCAGGTGTTCCCGTACGTCGCCCTGGAGTGCCAGGACACCGATCACGGGGGTGTTCGTCATGACCGGTTACCAGCCGCGGTTGGCGTAGCGCTCGGACTCGGGGAGGGTGTCGCAGTTGATGCCGACCATGGCCTCGCCCAGGTTGCGGGAGGCGTCCGCGATGATCTTCGGGTCGTCGTAGAAGGTGGTGGCCTTCACGATGGCGGCGGCGCGCTTGGCCGGGTCGCCCGACTTGAAGATGCCGGAGCCGACGAAGACGCCCTCGGCGCCGAGCTGGCGCATGAGCGCGGCGTCGGCCGGGGTGGCGACGCCACCGGCGGAGAAGAGCACGACCGGGAGCTTGCCGAGCTCGGCAACTTCCTTGACGAGCTCGTACGGGGCGCGCAGCTCCTTGGCGGCGGCGAACAGCTCGTTGTTGTCGTAGCCGCGCAGGCGGGCGATCTCGTTCTTGATCTGGCGCAGGTGGCGGACGGCCTCGACCACGTTGCCCGTGCCGGCCTCGCCCTTCGAGCGGATCATGGCCGCACCCTCGGCGATGCGGCGCAGGGCCTCGCCCAGGTTGGTGGCGCCACAGACGAAGGGGGTGGTGAACGCCCACTTGTCGGAGTGGTTGACCTCGTCGGCCGGGGTCAGGACCTCGGACTCGTCGATGTAGTCGACGCCGAGGGACTGCAGGACCTGGGCCTCGACGAAGTGGCCGATGCGGGACTTGGCCATGACCGGGATCGAGACGGCCTCGATGATCTCTTCGATCATGTTCGGGTCGGACATGCGCGCGACGCCGCCGTCCTTGCGGATGTCGGCCGGGACCCGCTCCAGGGCCATGACCGCCACGGCGCCGGCGTCCTCGGCGATCTTCGCCTGCTCGGCGTTGACCACGTCCATGATCACGCCGCCCTTCAGCTGCTCGGCCATGCCGCGCTTGACACGCGAGGTGCCGATCGCCGACTCGGCGGACTGGGGGGAGGTGGGAAGCGTGCTCACGGATTGACCTCACTCGGAAGGAAGACGGGGTACTGCTCGTACTACTCGGCTGAGGAAACCCCAGGGGATCAGTCCACTACAAGGGCCAATGTGGAGCCTGTGGCTCCTTGATTTGTCCCTCGCGGCCCTTGGAAGCCCCCGGAAGCCCTAAGTCGGCCGATCCGCAAGATCCACCGGAGGCTCGTCGTCCATTTCGAAGGCGAGCGGGAACGGCGCGTGCCCGGCCAGTCTGAACCAGCGGACCTTGCGATGCCTGCGCAGCGCGCGGGCGGCCCGGACCGAGTCGTTGAGGAAGCGCCGCGCCATCGGTACCCGGCGGACGGCCGCCGCCAGCTCCTCCGTGGCCTCCGCCCCGCCGGGGGCCGCCTTGAGCACGTCGACCTGGTCGGCATCGGCGAAGACCGCCCGCAGCGCCTGGCTCAGCTCGCTCTCGGCCACCTCACGGTGGTCCTCCTCGGCCTGCCGGGCGGCGTGCGCGGCCTCGTAGAGCACCAGGGAGGAGGCGGGGTCGAGCACCCCGGAGGTGGCCACCTCCAGCACGACGGAGGCCCGGCGTACGAGCTGCGCGTCGAGCGCGGCCCGCGCTGCGTCCATCCGCGAGTGCAGCCGGTCGAGCCGGCCGGCGGTCCAGCTGAGGTAGACCCCGATGACTCCGAGAGCCAGGGCGATCCAGACAAGGGTTTCGATCACGCTGCGCGACCCTACCGCTCCACGCGGCCCCGGCCCCCATCGGCCCTGGCCGGGGCTGCCGTCGGACCAGTAAGGTCCATGATCCGCAAACATCGGGGGGACAGGACACATGAAGTTGCACCGCAGAACGACGGCACGCGCACTGCTCGCGGTGGCCGCCGCACTCGTGGCGGCCACCCTGGCCGCCTACTTCTGGGGCGGTTCGGACGGCGGGCTCGTCGTGATGAGCCGGTTGCACGGCCACTTCGTCGCCATGGGCTGGGTGACGCTGGTCGCCCTGGTCGGGGGGATCCTGCTGGGAGCGCGGAAGACGGCGACGCGCCTCGCCCTGGGACTCCCGGTGGCGATTCTCGGAGTCATGGTCATGAGCCTCGCCACCATGCTGGCCCTGCTGAGCGGCGGGCAGGAGCAGACGCAGAGTCTGACGGCCCCCGGCCGGGACGACCGTCGCCTGGTCGTCGAAGAGGGCTCGGCCATGATCGACCCGCTGTGGTACGTGTACGTCCAGCAGGGCAGCTGGCCCCTGGAGCGGCGCTGGGCCGTCGGCTACTTCAACGGCGACGCCGGCGACAACGAGCTCCGCGAGGCCGTCTGGACGGCCCCCGACCGGATCCGCCTGACCACCTCGGGCGGCGTGGTCCACGAGGTGACCGTCACCCCCGGCGGCCGGCCCGATCAGGTCGTCTCCGCCGGATGGTGAGGCCTCAGGAGGACGTGGTGTCCTTCGAGAAGCCCAGGCGCGTACGGAGCGGGACGCGTTCGTCCGCGGCCACCGCCGCGGCGCCGTCCGTCACCGTTTCGTAGACGGCCAGGATGTCCGCCCCGACCGTGGACCAGTCGAAGCGGCGGACGTGCGCCGAGCCGCGGGCGCTGAGCTGGGCCCGGCGCTCCGGGTCCCGCAGCAGCGTGATCGCCGCCGCCGCCAGCGCGTCGGCGTTCTCGTTGGCGAAGAGGTCGCCCGCCCCGCCCTGGTCCAGGACCTGCGCGAAGGCGTCCAGGTCCGAAGCGAGCACGGCCGCGCCCGCCGACAGGGCCTCCACCAGGATGATGCCGAAGCTCTCGCCGCCGGTGTTCGGGGCGACGTACACGTCGACGCTGCGCAGCAGCCTCGCCTTGTCCTCGTCCGAGACCATGCCGAGGAATTCGACCCGCTCGCGGAGCTCCGCGGGCAGGGAGGCCACCGCTTCCTCCTCGTCGCCGCGGCCCGCCACGAGCAGCCGGACGTCCGGGCAGGCCTCCACGATCTTCGGGAAGGCCGCCATCAGCACCGGAAGGCCCTTGCGGGGCTCGTCGATCCGGCCGATGAAGCCCAGGGTCTGCCCGGACCAGTCGGGGTTGGGCTCCGCCTTGGCGAAGAAGTCCACGTCGACGCCGTTGGGGATGACGACCGCGTCGCCGCCCAGGTGTTCCACCAGCGTGCGCCGCGCGTACTCGCTCACCGCGATCCGCGCGTTGATCTTCTCCAGAGCCGGCTGCAGGATCGGGTACGCCGCGATCATCGCCCGGGACCGGGGGTTCGAGGTGTGGAAGGTCGCCACGATCGGCCCCTGCGCCGCCCAGCAGGACAGCAGCCCCAGCGAGGGCGAGGCCGGCTCGTGGATGTGGATCACGTCGAAGGTGCCGTCGTGCAGCCAGCGCCGCACCCGGGCCGCCGACAGGAAGCCGAAGTTCAGCCGGGCCACCGAGCCGTTGTACGGAACCGGCACCGCCCGCCCGGCCGAGACCACGTACGGCGGCAGCGGGGTCTCGTCGTCCGCCGGGGCGAGCACCGACACCTCGTGGCCGAGGCGGATCAGGTGCTCCGCCAGGTCCCGGATGTGGAACTGGACGCCACCCGGCACGTCCCACGAGTACGGGCACACGATGCCGATCTTCACTACGGGCGCTCCTCCAGGTCGTCCAGCCACAGCCGCTGCAGCATGTGCCAGTCCTCCGGGTGCTCGGCGATGCCCCACGCGAAGGCGTCGGCCACCGCCTGGGTCATGAGGGTGGTCTTCTCGGTCCGGGTCCCGGTCTTCGGCACCTTCACCTCGGGGTGGATCCGGCCGTACATCTTCGGTGTGCCGCCGTAGTGCAGGGTCGCCGGGAGCAGCACCGCACCGGTCTGCTGGGCCAGCAGCGCCGGTCCGGCCGGCATGCGCGCCGTGGCGCCGAAGAAGTCCACCTCGACCCCGGAGGCCGACAGGTCCCGGTCCGCGACCAGGCAGACCAGGCCGCCGGAGCGCAGCCGCCGGGCGAGGGTGCCGAAGGCGGCGCCGCCGCTGTGCGGCAGGACCTCCATGCCCAGGCTCTCCCGGTAGGCCACGAAACGGTCGTAGAGGGTCTCGGGCTTCAGCCGCTCGGCGACCGTGGTGAACGGCGCCTTCATGTGGCCTATGGCCCAGGCCCCGGCGAGGTCCCAGTTGGCCAGGTGCGGCAGGGCGACGACCACTCCGCGCCCGGAGTCGAGGGCCTCGCGCAGCAGGTGCTCGTCCGTGAACTCGACGTCGGTGCTGAAGCGCTCCGGGTCCATGGTCGGCAGCCGGAAGGACTCCATCCAGTACCGCATGTACGAGCGCATGCCCGCCTGCGACAGCTCGCGCAGCCGCTCGGGACCGGCGTCGGGCACCACCCGGGCCAGGTTCGACTCCAGCCGCAGCACGCTCTTGCCGCGCCGCTTCCACGCGAAGTCGGCGATGCGCCGGCCCAGGGCCACGGCGGCCGGTTCGGGCAGCTTCTTGACCCCGGCCCAGCCGAGTCCGTACAGCGAGTCGACCAGCTTGTCCTGGAGGGCGCCCATCAGGCCGCGCCGCCCTCGGCGGCCGACGCCGCGGCGTCGGCCTCGGCCGACTCGCGGCGCACGGTGACCACCCGCTGGATCAGGGTGACGAGCGAGCCCACCGCCACGATCCACAGCGCGATCGGCAGCAGCACGCCGATCCAGGACGGCACCCCGAAGGTCTGCAGCCCGGACAGGCCGGCCGCGACCAGCGAGATCACCAGTCGCTCGGCCCGCTCGACGAGCCCGTTGACGGCCACCGGCAGCCCGATCGACTCGCCGCGCGCCTTGGTGTACGAGACCACCTGGCCGCTGGCCAGGCAGAAGATCGCCACCGCGCACAGCGCGTTGTCGTTCCCGTTGCCCGCGTACCAGAGCGCGAGACCGCCGAAGATCGCCGCGTCCGCCACCCGGTCGAGGGTGGAGTCGAGGAAGGCGCCCCACCGGCTGGAGACACCGGCCTGGCGGGCCATGTTCCCGTCCACCAGGTCGGAGAAGACGAAGAGGGTGATGGTGATCGTGCCCCAGAAGAACTCGCCGCGGGGGAAGAACCACAGCGCTCCGGCCACCACTCCGGCCGTGCCGATCAGGGTGACCGCGTCCGGGCTCACCCCCCGCCGGAGCAGAAAAGCGGCGAATGGCGTGAGAACACGCGTGAAGAATGCACGCGCGTACTTGTTCAGCATGGCCTTCCCGGAGGGTCGCTGGGCCGCACGGCCACCACGGCCACCGGCTGGCCCATCGTAGCCAGCACGCCACCGCGCGGACGCCGCGCACCCACCGGTTCGTGCCACGTAAGACGTACTTCACGCCGTGGACCGCCTCCGGTGGGCCCCGGGTACGTCCCCGGTACGACGTATGGACGGGATGTGACACCAGTGCAAAGCTCGAAGAATCCCGCATTCCTCCTCCGCGGAGGCGGCCGGGACACCGATCCGGACACCGATCCCCTCACCATCCCCCCCCCTCACCGTCACCACCGGGAGGCATGAGCATCATGGGAGCCACATCACACCAAGCCGGAGCCGCCGGCAGGGCACTGACGGCCGACCGCCCCTCTTCCATCCGGAATGTCGTGCTGGTCGGCCACAGCGGATCCGGCAAGACCACGCTGGTCGAAGCCCTCGCCCTGACCGCGGGCGCGGTCAACCGGGCCGGGCGGGTCGAGGACGGTGCCACCGTCTCCGACTACGACGAGATCGAGCACCGCCGGCAGCGCTCCGTCCAGCTGTCCCTCGTCCCCGTCGAATGGGGCGGAATCAAGATCAATATTCTGGACACCCCCGGATACGCCGACTTCGTCGGGGAACTCAGGGCCGGTCTGCGCGCCGCGGACGCGGCCCTTTTCGTCGTCTCGGCCTCGGACGGGATCGACGGCGCCACCCGCATGGTCTGGGACGAGTGCGAGGCCGTCGGCATGCCCCGCGCCATCGTCGTGACCCACCTGGAGGCCGCCCGCTCCGACTACACGCAGATGACCACCGTGTGCGGCGAGATCTTCGGCGCCGACGACCCCGACGCGGTCGTCCCCCTCTACCTCCCCCTGCACGGCCCGCCCGGTCCCGACGGGCACGCCCCCGTCACCGGCCTGCTCGGCCTGCTCTCCCGGCGCGTCTACGAGTACGCCTCCGGCCAGCGCGTGGAGCGCGACCCGGAACCCGCCGAGCTCGCCCTCATCACCGACGCCCGCGCCCGGCTCATCGAGGGGATCATCGCCGAGAGCGAGGACGAGAGCCTCATGGACCGCTACCTGGGCGGCGAGGAGATCGACCTCAAGACCCTCGTCGACGACCTGGAGCGGGCGGTGGCGCGCGGCACCTTCCACCCCGTCCTGATGGCCGCCCCCGCCACCGACGGCGCCCGCCAGGGCCTGGGCACCGTGGAGCTCCTCGAACTGGTCACCGGCGGCTTCCCCACCCCGCTGGAGCGCGCCGCCGTCACCGTCACCCGCCCCGACGGCTCCGCCCGCCCGGACGTCACCTGCGATCCCGACGGCTCCCTCGTCGCCGAGGTCGTCAAGACCTCCTCCGACCCCTACGTCGGCCGGGTCTCCCTCGTACGCGTCTTCTCCGGCACCCTGAAGGCCGAGGAGACCGTCCACGTCAGCGGGCACGGACTCGCCGACCGCGGGCACGATGACCATGACGTCGACGAGCGGGTCGGCGCCCTCTCCTCCCCCTTCGGCAAACAGCAGCGCGTCCTGACCCGGTGCATCGCCGGCGACCTGGCCTGCGTGGCCAAACTCACCCGCGCGGAGACCGGCGACACCCTCTCCGCCAAGGACGACCCGCTCCTCATGGCCCCGTGGACCATGCCCGACCCCCTGCTCCCCCTCGCCATCGAGGCCCACAGCAAGGCCGACGAGGACAAGCTGTCCCAGGGCCTGGCCCGGCTGGTCGCCGAGGACCCGACCATGCGGCTGGAGCAGAACCCGCACACCCACCAGGTCGTCCTGTGGTGCCTCGGCGAGGCCCACCAGGACGTCGCCCTGGAGCGGCTGCGCACCCGCTACGGCGTCCAGGTCGACCCCGTCCCGCACAAGGTGAGCCTGCGCGAGACCTTCGGGGACAAGGCCGCCGGGCGCGGCCGGCACGTCAAACAGTCCGGCGGCCACGGCCAGTTCGCCATCTGCGAGATCGAGGTGGAGCCGCTCCCGCCCGGCAGCGGCATCGAATTCGTCGACAAGGTCGTCGGCGGCTCCGTGCCCCGCCAGTTCATCCCGTCCGTCGAGAAGGGCGTACGCACCCAGGCCGCCCGCGGGGTCGCCGCCGGCTACCCGCTGGTCGACGTGCGCATCACCCTCCTCGACGGCAAGGCGCACTCGGTGGACTCCTCCGACGCCGCCTTCCAGACGGCCGGCGCCCTCGCCCTGCGCGAAGCCGCCGCCGAGGCCCGGATCGACCTCCTCGAACCGGTCGCCGAGCTCGCCGTCATCGTCCCCGACGAGTACGTGGGCCCGGTCATGAGCGACCTCGCCGGCCGCCGCGGCCGCGTCGTCGGCACCGACCAGGCCGCGCCGGGGCGCACCCGGGTCCGCGCCGAGATCCCGGAGATCGAGATCGGCCGCTACGCCGTCGAGCTGCGCTCCGTCTCGCACGGCACCGGCCGCTTCGCCCGGGCGTACGCACGCCACGAACCGATGCCGCCGCAGATCGCGGAAAAGGTGCGGGAACAGGCCGAGAAGGGAAGCTGATCGATGTAGCACCGGGTCGGCCGCCCACCCAACCAGCTTGCGGTGGGCGGCATTTCCCTGTCCCATGACCATGGGGTGAGATCCGCCGATAGGCTCGTCGGCGCATCAAAAGAGCACGAACGCACAGCGATGGGGGCAGCGGTGGCGGACGACGGATTCGACTTCAGGCCCGGAGCACAGGTTCCGCTGCAGGGAGGCGGCGGTCAGACGGCGGCGACCAACGCCCTCGCCTCCGCCGCGTACCGGGACGGCGGCAAGGACAGCAAGCTCGAGAAGATACTCACCGCCAACAGCGAGAACCACCCGGCGACGGTCAAACCGCCGAAGATCTCCCTCTTCGAGCCCAGCCTCGGCGAGGCCTTCTGCCGGGCCGTGGAGGCCCGCACCCTCGGCCCGGGCCGCAAGCCCCTCATCCAGTCCTTCGGCGCCGATCCGCAGACGGTGGTGGAGCACTGCCTGGCCGCCTCGCACATCCGCAAGGAGCGCGACCGTAAACTCCGGCTGATCATGCTGGTCTGCGGTGTGCTGTTCCTGCCCGGCCTGCTGCTGTGGCTGGGGCTCTTCCAGCTCCGCAAGACCCTGGGCGCCAAGGAGGGCAAGCACAGCTCCTGGATCGGCACCGCCGTCCTGGTCGGGATCGGCGCCGTGGCGGCCCTCCTGATGTTCAAGCTGCCGCTGACCGGCTTCCTGGGCCTCTACGCCCGCGGCATGATCATCGCCCCGGCGCTGGGCTGGCTGCTCGCCCGGCGCACCTGCGAGGCCACCGCCCGGGACCTGCGCGCCCGCTGGGACGGGCTGCTGTCGGGCGGCGGCGTCGGTGCCAAGATCCCCGAGGCCGTGCCCGGCAACCCCGACGAGAAGGCGCGCGAGGACCTGCGTCACCAGCTCGCCAAGCTGACCGCCGAGGACCGCAGCAACCAGGTCTTCTACGCGGGCCCCAAGGGGATCCTGGGCATGGGCACCCGCTGGGGCAGCTGGCAGATGGCCGAGGAGCTGAGCCCCAAGAGCGAGGGCCTGGAGATCCACCCCTTCCGCAGCTGGGACGTCATACGCGGGATCGACGCCCAGCTCCGCAAGCTGGAGCGGGGGCCCCTGCACACCGGCGGCTTCCCGCCCGCCGCGATCCAGCACTGGATCGTCACCCCGATCGGTGAGGGCGCCGCCGAGGTGGCCCGCCCCACCGGTGAGAACGTGGACGCCTTCCTCATCAAGCCGCACGAGATAACCCGGATCTGCAACGAGCAGCAGTTCAGCGCGGGCGACCGGCACTACCTGGGCATCCAGTACCCGCTCTGGGACGGCCAGCTGGTCATCAACATGCTGGTCACGGTCACCGTGCTCTACAAGACGCTGCGCGTGGACGTCACCGCGCACGCGCTGGGCCCCGTGCACGGGCTGTTCACCAGCAAGTCCGCGGCCCCGACCGTGGAGGTGCCCAAGAGCGTCCGCTTCTGGGAGACCGTGGAGCGCCCGCTGCCGCTGGTGGACGCGCAGGAGGTGGTGCGCCTCGCCGTGCGGGCCCCGCTGACCTGGTACCCGCCGATCCTGGAGTTCTTCGGCGGCAAGCTGGTCCTGCCCGAGCCCTTCGGCCTGCGCCACGTCTGGGCGAGCTCGATGTGGCGGCACCGGTTCATGGCGGACGACGCCCTGCGTACGGTGGCGCCGGTCCTGCGGTCGATCCACGCGGCGACCTTCAAGGTGCTGGAGGAGAACGGCGTCGACACCGACCGCTTCACCAACCGCTCCTCGATCATGAGCGGGCTCATCCAGGAGCCGTCCCCGCGCAAGGCGGACGTCTACGACGCGTAGGTAGGCTGGAGGGACGGCCGAGGAGGACCGAGGAGGGACCATGACCGAGCGCAAGCCACCGGGTGTCAGCTTCGAGTCCTTCGTGGACCGGCAGATCCGACAGGCCACCGAACGGGGCGACTTCAAGAGCCTGGCCGGCTACGGCAAGCCGCTGGCCTCGCTGGACGCGCCCTACGACGAGCAGTGGTGGATCAAGGACAAGCTGCACCGCGAGGGCTTCGCCGTCCTGCCCCCGGCGCTCGCGCTGCGCAAGGAGGCCGAGGACGCCGTGGAGAAGGTCCGGGCGGCCCGCTCGGAACGC